>JBCAXC010000246.1:0-4273 GCA_038534255.1 Pseudomonadota bacterium | reverse complement strand
CCTGGCGCCATGCTCTCACTTGCGCTGGTCGGTGCCGGGCTGGCGTTTGCGCCGCGTGTGCCAGCAAGCGCTGTGATGAAACTCTACCGCGGGCGTGAGCCAGATGAGCGTCACGCAGGGCAACTGTTTCACATCGTCGAAGCGCTTTCGAACCGGGCCGAGCTGCCAGCGATCCCGCGGCTCTATGTCATCCCTTCGAAGACGCTGAACGCCTTTGCAACCGGGCGACCGGATGATGCGGCGATTGGTGTAACGGAGGGGCTTTTGCGCGCGCTGGACGTGAGGGAGGTCGCGGCCGTGGTCGCGCACGAGATCAGTCACATCCGCAATCGTGATCTCATCGTGATGGCTGTTGCGGACGTGGCAAGCCGGTTCCTTCAGTTCATGTCGTTGCTCGGCGTTGCACTCTTTATTCTCCTGCTACCGTCGATGTTTGCAGGGACGGTCCGAATCCCCTGGGTGGCACTCAGTGTTTTGTTCGCATCACCGATGCTGGCCAACCTGATGCAGCTCTATCTTTCGCGGGTGCGGGAGTACGATGCCGACCTCGAGGCGGCATATCTCACCGGTGATCCGGACGCGCTGGCGTCCGCGCTCGGAAAGCTTGATCGCCATACGGGCCGGTTCTGGGAAGATCTCGTCCCGACCGGGCGGCGTGTGCCATTCCCTTCCGTGCTTCGCAGTCATCCGAAGACTGCCAAGCGTATTGCGCGACTGCGCGAATTGATCACGCCGGACAGCTATCCGCCGCGACGCCGCTTGCCGAAAGTGGCGCTACGTGAGACGCCGATGGTAACGTCGATTGGTCTCGGGCCGATAGAAATGCGGCCGCGCTATCGACTGCCGGGTTTGTGGTTTTGAGACTGTCGATCGCTAAACTGGCGGCAGGGACAATTGCTTGAACGTTGCGTTCATGATTGCGCCAGGACAGTGCGCGACATGTGTCCCGTTGCACGATGGAGGGCAGGGCGATGAAAAGATTCGTGTTCGTGATGATCGGGTTGGCGCTCATCGCGGTGTGCGTTGCGTGGTTCAGCGGCCTGTGGGAGCAAGTGCTCTCGTCAGCGCCGACACGGGCGCCGGCGTCCGAGCTTCAGCCGTTCGACAATGGCTCAGATGCGCTGCGGCGCGCACGGCCAAAGCGTGAGACGCTTGGCGGGTTCGACATCAACACCGTGCTGAACTTCGTGAACGCGGTGATCGGCGCTGTCGGGCTTTATCTCACAGTGAAAGCCGGGCGCACCGAGCAGGATCGTTCGGCCTGACCGCCCGCGCCCTCATGCCGCCCGATTGGCGACCGACGCGCCGACTTTCATCAGCTTGTAGTTGATCGAGTCGATGAGGGCTTCAAAACTCGCATCAACGATGTTGGCGGAGACGCCGACGGTGAACCAGCGCTCCCGGGTCTCGCGGTCGCGTGTCTCGACCAGAACGCGTGTCACCGCTTCCGTGCCGCCCGTGAGGATACGCACCTTGTAGTCGACCAGCTCTATCGCGCGGATGTGCTCCTGGAAGTGGCCGAGGTCCTTGCGCAGAGCGCTGTCGAGAGCGTTGACCGGGCCATTCCCCTCCGCGACGGACCAGCGCAGTTCACTATCGTCGGCAACGGAGACTTTGACGGTTGCCTCCGAGACAGTGCGGAGATTTCCCACAGCATCGTAGCGCCGCTCGACGAGCACGCGATAGGATTCGACGGAGAAATATTTTGGCACTTCGCCAAGCGCCCTTCGCGCAAGAAGCTCGAATGAGGCGCCGGCAGCTTCATAGGCGTATCCGTTCGCCTCACGCTGTTTGACGATCTCGAGGATCTGCACGAGTGCCGGATCATCCTTGTCGACGGCCACGCCAATGTCGGCGAGCGCGGAGCGGATATTCGATTTTCCTCCCTGATCGCCGACAAGTAGGCGCCGCGTGTTTCCGACAAGTATCGGATCGACGTGCTCATAGGTCTCGGGGCTTTTGATAATCGCAGAGGCATGAATGCCGGCCTTGGTAGCGAAGGCTGCCTCGCCGACATAGGGCGCCTGACGATCGGGTGCGCGGTTCAGGATCTCATCCAGCACCCGCGAGACATGCGTGATCTTGGACAGACGGTCCGGCGTTACGCCGATCTCGAAGGCGTCGGCGAACTCTGACTTGAGCATCAACGTCGGGATCACGGAGATCAGGTTGGCGTTGCCGCAGCGCTCGCCGATGCCATTGATCGTTCCCTGGATCTGGCGGACGCCCGCGCGAACGGCGGCCAGCGTATTGGCGACAGCGTTCTCGGTATCGTTGTGGGTGTGGATGCCGATATTGGCGCCCGGCACCTCTGCCGTTACGACGCTGACGATCTCGTGCACCTCATGCGGCAACGTCCCGCCGTTGGTGTCGCACAGCACGGCCCAGCGCGCGCCGGCGTCCAACGCGGTCTTCACGCAGGACAGGGCGTAGTCCGGATTCGCTTTGTAGCCGTCGAAGAAGTGCTCGCAGTCGATCATGGGTTCGCGACCGCTTTCGGCAACGGCGCTCACGGAGTCACGGATGGCCTCGAGGTTCTCGTCATTCGTGATGCCGAGTGCGACGCGAACGTGAAAATCCCACGACTTCGCGACGAGGCAGACGGCGTCACACTGACCTTGCAGGACGCCTTGCAATCCCGGGTCATTGGCGGCCGAGCGTCCGGCGCGTTTTGTCATGCCGAACGCGGTGAAGCGAGCATTCGTGAAGCCGCGGTCTTGAGAGAAAAACTCCGTATCGGTTGGGTTCGCGCCCGGATATCCGCCTTCGATGTAGTCGATGCCAAGTGCATCGAGCGTGCGCGCGATGTGTATCTTATCTTCTAGCGAGAAATCGACACCGGTCGTCTGCGCACCGTCGCGCAGGGTCGTATCGTAGATATAAAGGCGTTCGCGGGTCATGTCGGTTGGTCTTGAGGTTGGTGGGTCTCTGGGCCGAGGCCCGGCCCGAGATCATCATCAGCTATGTTCAGCGCCTGGCCAAAAGCGAGGATGTGGCCGTCGGGATCTGCGACGTCGAAGTCCCGACATCCATAGTTGCGATCGCCAATCTGCGAGGTGATCGCAACATTGGCGGCGCGAAACTCATCGTGGATGTCGTCGACCGGAGACACATAAAGATAAGCGGACCAGTGCGCGGCCTTTGGTGGTGGGCCGTCGATCAGGCAGAGCCCGATCGTAATGGTGTCGCGCTGACAGATCGTGAACGTCGGGGGCTCGCCCCACATGTTGGCGCGAAATCCAAGCTGGTCACGATAGAAGGCAACGCTCCGCGTCATGTCGGTCACGTCGAGGATTGGCATGGCGCGCGCAAATGTCGTTCCGCTCATCTTGAGACCTCCCATGTCGTGCCGTCAGGGCTGTCTTTCAGAATGATGCCGTCGGCGGCGAGTGCGTCGCGAATACGGTCGGCCTCAGCAAAATTTTTCTCCGCTTTTGCCTTCGTGCGGGCTTCGATCTGCGTGCGGATGGCTTTCTCGTTGATCTCGGCGCTCGCAGGGCGCCAGGCGGCCCAGTCCGTGGCAGACACCTCAAGCAGGCCAAGCAGATTGGCGGATGCTTTGAGCGTGCGTGCGGCCGGGCCGTCGCCATTGGCCGCTTCACGGCGCAGTTCGTGAAGGATGGAAATGGCTTTTGGTGTGTTCAGGTCATCGGCCAGCGCTTCGATGACGTCGGGATCTGGGCTGCCGGCCTTCACGCCATCGGTCAGGCTCTGCCAGTGGTCGAGTGTGCGCCGTGCTTCCGTGACGCCCTTGGCCGTCCAGTCGATCGGCTGGCGATAGTGCGTCGAGAGCATCGCCAGGCGGAGCGCTTCGCCGGGTGCGTCATCAAGCAACTGGTTGATCGTGATGAAGTGACCGGTGCTCTTCGACATGGTCTCACCCTCAAGCTTGAGGAAGCCATTGTGCATCCAGATGTTGGCCATCCGGTCGGTGTCATGGGCGGCGCAGGACTGGGCGAGTTCGTTCTCGTGGTGGGGGAACACGAGGTCGATGCCGCCACCGTGGATGTCAAAAACTTCGCCGAGATGTTCGGCGGCCATGGCCGAGCACTCGATGTGCCAGCCAGGGCGACCGCGGCCCCACGGGCTCTCCCAACCGGGCAGGCTGTCGTCGGACGGTTTCCAGAGCACGCTGTCGGACGGGTTCTTTTTGTAGGGCGCGACCTCAACGCGCGCTCCGGCAATCATCTCGTCAAGAGAGCGACCGGAGAGGCGTCCGTAGTCAGCGATGGCTACCGTGTCGAGCAGCACATGACCTTCCGCCGCATAGGCA
>JBCAXC010000245.1:0-4275 GCA_038534255.1 Pseudomonadota bacterium | reverse complement strand
CTTGCGTGCGACCACGGTCTCGCCGGCCCATTCCTTGCCCGGCATGCCGACTGCGATCGGGTAGCGTACGGCCTGGCCGGAGCCGACCACGTAATAGAGCCGCCGCTCGCCGGTCTCGTGATCGCACTCGCGATCGGGCTCGCGCTGCGCCCGCTCTTGCGTCGCCGCACCGACCCGGCCGCGCAGGCGCTCGCGGCCATCGCCGCCGCACGCCGCATGCTGCCTGACGAGACAATCGCGACCGTTGACAGTGGCGCGCATCGCATCCTCCTTTCGCAGATGTGGGAGACAAAAATCCCGCGAACACTGCTGCAGTCCACGGGCCTCTGCACAATGGGCTGCGCCGTGCCGCTGGCGCTCGGTGCCAAACTTGCGGACCCGTCACGTCCGTGCGTCGCCTTTACCGGCGATGCCGGTCTGCTGATGATCCTCGGCGAACTCGCGAGTGCCGATGAGCTTGATCTCCCGATCATTGTTGTCGTGTTTGTCGATCGCTCCCTCGCACTCATCGACATCAAGCAGCGTCAGCGCCAACTGAAGAACGCGGGGGTCGACTTCGCGCGAAGTGATTTCGCCGCAATCGCACAAGCAATGGGTGGCAACGGCATTGCGGTGCGCTCCACTGCGGAAATGGAGGCCGCTGTCACGGCAGCACGCGACGCAGATCGCTTCACCGTCATCGCCGTCGAGATCGAGCGGGAGTCCTATGACGGATCTTTCTGACGCAGGGTCGACAGTCGGTCCACTGACCGGCATCCGCGTTCTGGACCTCAGCCGCATTCTCGCCGGCCCGACCGCAACCCAAACCCTCGGAGACTTCGGCGCCGACGTCCTGAAGATCGAACACCCGATCCGGGGTGACGACACCCGCAAATGGGGGCCACCGTTCGTGCGCGACGCGGAGGGAAACGAGACATCTGAGAGCAGCTATTTTCTCTCCGCAAACCGGAACAAGCGTTCGGTCGCGATCGACATCGCGACGGAAGAAGGCGCCGCGCTCGTGCGCGAGTTGGCCGCCGAGAGCGATGTTCTTGTCGAGAACTTCAAGGTGAGTGGTCTCGCCCGGTATGGCCTCGACTACGCCAGCCTCGAGCCGACCCATCCGCATCTGGTTTATTGCTCCATCACCGGGTTCGGCCAGACTGGGCCTTACGCCTCGCGCGCCGGTTACGACTTCCTCATCCAGGCAATGGGCGGCTTCATGAGCATCACGGGTGAGCCGGACGGCCAGCCGTTGAAAGGCGGTGTCGCGATCGCCGATCTGATGGCTGGCATGTATGCCGTCAGTGCGATTCTCGCCGCGCTTTACGCAAGGGACCACGGCGATGATCCCAACGTCGCCGGGCGCGGCCAGCACATCGATGTCGCGTTGCTGGACACGCAAGTCGCCTGGCTCTCGAACGTTGGGATGCACGCACTGATCGCCAACGAAACGCCGCCACGCCTCGGCAATGCGCACGCGAGCATCGTGCCCTATCGAGTGTTCCAGGTGTCAGACGGCCATGTGATCATTGCCGCAGGCAACGATCGCCAATTTGCCGCCTGGTGCGATGTGGCCGAGGCGAGCGATCTGGCGGCTGACCCGAGGTTTGCGTCAAACGAAGGCCGGGTGCGCCACCGTGCGGAACTGGAAGGGGTGATGGAGCAGATCATGCGCGGACGGACCAGCGCTGAGTGGATCGACGCGCTTGAAGCCGTCAGCGTGCCGTGCGGCCCGGTCAACACGGTAGATCAGGTTTTTGGAGATCCGCATGTGGTCGAGCGGGGCATGAAAATCGATCTCCCGCATGCAACCGCGGCGGAAAAGAGCGTGCCGCAGATCGCAAACCCGCTCAAATTTTCCTCCACTCCGGTGACCTATCGGAGCGGACCACCAACGCTCGGCCAGCACACAGATGAAGCGTTGTCCGAGCGCCTCGGATTGAACAACGCCACGATCACGGATCTCCGCGATCGTGGCGTCATCGGGTAGTCGCGCCAATCAGAATGATCCGCGATAGGCTTCCGGCTTCAGCGGCGAGTCGATCACGTGGATCACGCCGTTGTCGACCTTGATGTCGGCCTGCGTAACGGTCGCGCCATCAACCTTGACGCCGTCCGTGCCATCAACCTTGAGCAGTTTGCCTTCGACATTCTTGGCTTCGGTCGTCTTGCCAGCGACGTCAGTCGACAACACGGCGCCCGGCACGACATGCGTCTTCAGCAGGCGAACGAGATGCTTCTCTTTGCCTGCTTTCAGGAACAGCGCGACTTCATTTTCCGGCCATTTCTTGAAAGCGTCATTGGTCGGCGCAAACACCGTGAACGGTCCGTCACCTTTCAGCGTTTCGACCAGCCCGGCCTGCTTCACCATCTTCGCAAGCGTTGAGAACTCCGGCTTGGCGAGAACGGTATCAACAATGTCAGCCGCTTTTGCTGCAGTGCCCATGGACACTGCCAAAGCGGCTGCGAGTGCCGCCGTTTTCAAAACTTTCATATCAGTCTCCATACAGATTCTGAGGGGAGCCGGTGTGCTAGGCCAAGCACCTGTCGCAAGCACGACAATCCTGAACACGATCTGGTGAGGAGTGCGGTGCCGGCAGCGCGGTCAGATCCGCCAGCCGGAATGGATTGCCGCAATCCCACCGGTCAGGTTGCGATAGCTTGCCTGCTCCAGTCCTGCGGCGCCGATCATCGTCTGGAAACGTTCCTGGTTGGGGAATCGACGAATGCTTTCGACGAGATATTGATAACTGTCACGATCGCCGCTGGTGAGCTGACCGAGCTCGGGGATGGCCCGGAAGGACCACAGATCATAGAGCGCATCGAGCCCCGGTACGGTGACCTCGGAAAACTCGAGACAGAGAAACCGCCCACCGGGTTTCAGCACGCGCCGCGCTTCTGCCAGAGCCACATCAATGTGCGTCACATTCCGGATGCCGAACGCGATCGTGTAACAATCAAATGTGCAATCCGGGAACGGCAAGGCTTCCGCGTTGCCCTGCACAAACGTGAGTTTATCTCCCTGTGCGTGAACTGCTGCTTTGCGCACGCCCTCGCCGAGCATCTCGCCGGAAATATCGCACACAACACCGCGCCCGGCGGCACCCACAGCATCCGCATAGCGCAGCGCAACATCGCCCGTGCCTCCGGCAACATCCAGCAGCCGATGGTCGATCTCACCCCGCACTGGCGGGCTCATCCAGTTGATCAAGTCGTTCTTCCACGCACGGTGCAGCCCACCGGACATTAGGTCGTTCATCAGGTCATAACGACTGGCGACACGCGAGAAGACCTCGTTGACGAGCCCCTGGCGCGCCTCCTCCGCAACGGAGCGAAATCCGAATGTCGTACTCGTATCGCTCATCCCGTGCGCCCTTTTGTGTGCTCTTCAAGTCGTGGCATGATCTCGACGAAATTGCAGGGGCGATGACGGTTGTCGAGCTGCCACTTGAGAATGCCCTCCCAAGCGTCTTTGCACGCGCCCGGTGAGCCCGGCACACAGAAAATATATGTCCCCGCCGCAACCCCGCCGCAGGCGCGAGACTGGATGGTCGAGGTCCCGACCTTCTCGTAGCTCAGCTGATGAAATAGGATGGAAAATCCATCAATCTCTTTCTCGAACAGCGGCCGCATTGCTTCAGGTGTTACATCGCGTCCGGTAAACCCGGTCCCGCCCGTGGTGATTACCACGTCGATGTCCCGGTCTGCGATCCATTCTTTGACGCGGGCTTGCAGCGCGGTCACGTCGTCCTTCTCGACGGCATGGTCGGCCAACTCGTGCCCCGCATGCTGAAGCAATTCCGCCAGCAGCGTGCCTGATTTGTCTTCCTTGATAGTGCGCGTATCCGAGACCGTAAGAACGGCTATGCGGACAGGGATGAACGGACGGCTCTCGTCAATCTTGGGCATGGGTCAATCCAGTAAAAATCCCTGCGCGCGAATGTAGGCGCCGAAGTCCGCACGTTCCGAGGTCGCGTACTGTCGCGCCTTGTCCTCGCTCCAACCGTAGGTGTCAGCGATGCCGAAGCGGTCGACATCGCGTTGCGGCGCGCCGGGGCGCATCGCATCGCGCGTGGCGTCATAGGCGTCGATGTGCTCATCAAACGCGGTCGCGTCGTACCGATCGCGATGGAACGTGACAGGAAGCGGCAGGCGCGGCGTGATGGCAGCCTCTTGCGCCGGCCAGCCCAGCGCCAACCCGGCAACCGGAAAGACATGCTGCGGCAAACCCAGCAGATGACTGGCCTCGCGTGGCGCATTGCGAATGGCGCTGATCGGGCAGCATCCAAGACC
>JBCAXC010000244.1:0-4303 GCA_038534255.1 Pseudomonadota bacterium | reverse complement strand
GTGCGATCACTTTTGGCCAGAGGCCGACCCCTTCGTGCGCCAGCCACTCCCAATCGAACAGCGGACCCGGATCGACTTTCCGCCCCGGTGCCACATCGGAGTGGGCAAGAACGCGGTGTGGCGGGATGGCGTTGCGCGCACAGATGTCACGCGCCAGATCACGCACCGCTGCCATTTGTGCGCTCGGAAACATTGCTGCTGATGTGCTGTCGGGGTTCTTGATCCCGGGTCCGGGATTGGCGATCTCGATGCCAATTGATGCGGAGTTTATATCGCGGTCGCCCTGCCAGTACGAGACGCCTGCGTGCCAGGCACGGTAGGCCTCGTGCACCATCTGGATGACGTCACCGGTCTCCGTCACGAGGTAATGACAGGAGACGCCGGACTCGGGCGTCGTCAACCAGTGGACGGCGCGGGCGGCGGACGTCATCGCCGTGTAATGCAGGATGAGGATGTCCGGCCGGCGTGGCGGCACCGCTTCCGGGCGCCGGGCGGTGTAGTTCTTCGTCGGAACAAGGCGGGTGACGAGCGGGCAGTCGGGAACGGCATCCGGGTCGCCCGTCGGCATGGACACATCCTTGCCGATCAGGGCTTGCAACTTCGCATCTTTGCGTTTCGGCCCGTCGGTGGACGACATCACAACCGCTCTCGCTGCTCGCACGTGCAGAGTATGCCCGCGATCTGCAAGCGTAAGCTATCACCCGCTCAAGTGGATGTCTGCGGCAACGGCGTCAGACATCGTCCGGTTTGACGGCGATGATGTGCTGCTCGACCATCTGGCCCGGACGCACGCGCCAACGCTGGAACCGGTCGAAGACCACAGTCACCCGAAACCACATGATGAAGAGCACGCTCGAGAAGACGAGGTAGCAGCCCATGTTCATGTGAACCGAGAGCTGCGGGATGGCTTCGGCAATATCGTCCCAGAGCCCGAGCCAGGCGAGCGTGACTGCGACGAACGCGACCGCGAGAATGAAGGTCACCGACTAGACGCCGCGCATTTTGACGTTGGTGAACACAACCACACTCAGCAGCACAGCCAGAAAACTGACGCCGATGAAACCGGAGAGCCAGACCGGCCACCAGTAGAAGAGCGTCGAGCGACCGTAGATGATAATTTCCTGCCGGGCGCCCTGTTCTTGCGCGCGATCCGGTTGATCAACGGGCGATGCAATTCGGTCCGCGGATGACGGCGGAGCTGAGCGCGTGGTCGGACGACGCGGGGTGTCGTCACGGGGCTGTGCGGCAGGCGATCGTGTGGCCGCGCCGCGTTCGAAGGCTTCGCGAAGATCGGCCATGACTCACAGCTCCGGGAAAAACGCGCCACGCATCCGTCGCAACGCGCGCCGGCCCCGGATGGTTCCCGCGCGTCTGAAAGCGGTCCCGTGTGAGAAGTTCAAATCCCGCGTTCGCGTGATATCTCATCCCAGGCTTCGTTGAGCGCAGCCGTTTTCTTATTCGCGATCGCGATGAATTCTTCGGGCATGCCGCGGGCGACGGCGCGGTCCGGGTGGTTCTCCGCGACGAGCCTGCGGTAGTGCGCTTTCAGGTCGGCGTCGAAGATCTCCGGCGAGACGCCCAGCACATCGTAAGGGCTCTTCTGGTTATCGGGGAGGAAGCGGGCGCGGACGTATTTGTACTCCGTGCCAGAGAACCCGAAGCGATCCGCGACCTCGGCCAGGTAGGCATCTTCGCCCTCGTGAAGGACACCGTCTGCGCTTGCGATATGAAACAGGCCTTCGAGTACGTTCTGCAGTAACTCGCGTTGATCGGAGAACAGATCCGCGAGCTGATCGGCATAGGCTTCGAAGCCGGCTGTATCGCGCTTAGCGAGATCAAAGACGCGCCCGACATTTTTCTCTTCGCCCGGCGGCACCTTGAAAACCTGCTTGAAGGCGGAAACTTCATCCCGAGTGACGACGCCGTCAGCCTTCGCCATCTTGGCGCCGAGCGCGACGACACCGATCGTGAAGGCGACTTCCGTCCGGTCGGCGGGGTCTTCGTCGCTTGCGAGATTGCGATCAACGGCGAGATGTCCGGCGATCACGCCAATCAGCGCGCCAATCGGGCCTCCGAGCGCGAGGCCGGCCGCGGCGCCCGCAATTTTTCCCCAGATCGACATGCCCTGTGACCTTCTCACGCCGTGCGTGCTGACGATATGCCATCGTCGCTCCGTCGAAAGCGTTTAGGGGTTTCGGAGCCGGCTGCAAGTGAATACGACGACGACGCTGATATCTTCGCGCGCGTCGATTTGCGGTGGCGGCGATGTTGGCGCACCCACTCGGCCATTTCCCTCAGCAGATCGCCAATGCCACACGCAAAGCAAGAAGATGCGCCGAAGCATCCGCGTGGCGGTTATCTGCTCGGTCTGATCGGCGTCATCATCTTTGGCCTGACGCTTCCGATGACGCGGATCGCGCTTGTCGACTTCGACCCGATCTTTATTGCGGTTGGTCGGGCCGTGGTGGCGGCCATGGCCGCAGTCGCTGTGCTTGCGCTCACGCGGCAACGGCTGCCGGAGCGTCGGCATCTGATGCCACTATTGATCGTCAGTGGTGGGGTGGTGATCGGGTTCCCACTCTTCGCAACGATCGCGATGCAGCATGTCCCCGCCGCGCATGGCGGTATAGTCACTGGTGTTTTGCCGCTCGCGACAGCGGTGGCGGCCGTGTGGTTTGCGAAGGAGCGTCCCTCAGCGCTGTTCTGGCTGGCGGCGCTGAGCGGCAGTCTTGTCGTCGTGATCTTCAGTGTCATCGAGGGTGGCGCGATTGCGTTCTCCGGCTATGCCGATCTGCTTCTCATCCTCGCAACGATCTGCGCATCGATCGGCTATGCGCAGGGCGGTGTGCTCGCGCGCGAACTCGGCGGGTGGCAGGTGATCTGCTGGGCGCTGGTGATTGCCTTGCCGGTGCTGATTGCAACGCTTTTGCTGTTTGCCGGGCCGGTGCCATGCGGGGCGGCGGTGACGTCATGGCTCGCCTTCGGGTATCTGGCAATCGGGAGCCAGTTTCTCGGGTTTTTCGCGTGGAACGCCGGGTTGGCGCGCGGCGGGATCGCCAACGTCGGGCAGCTTCAGCTGCTGCAGACGTTTGTGACGCTCGCCGGCGCGGCGCTTCTGCTTGGCGAGGCGATTACGCCGGTGCAGCTGATGTTTGCTGTACTCGTTGTGGCGATCGTGCTCGCTGGAAAGCGCGCGCATGTGGCACAGGCGGCCTCTTCCGCGCCGCGCTACGCCACACCGCCACAGCCGCACGCACCACCACCACAAAAAAGATGCATTAACCACTAGGTCTCGCCGAAAAGCGTTGCTAGGTTGACGTATGCGTTAACTCGGTTGGCCTCCTTGAAGAGCTGCGATCGGTACGGCGCGTTTGTGTAAGTTTGGGAGGAGGTTGCGATCTCATGAAAAAGATACTGACACTCGCGGCAGGGGCTGCGGCACTTGTTCTTGGCGGCACGCTGGAAATGGCTGAAGCGGCATCGCCGAATGGCAAATGGAAGCGCCCATCGACCGGCGCGACGTACCGCGCCTTTTCATGCGGCGGTGGCATCGGGTTGAAGGTACTCTCCCATCCCAAGAAGCAATGGGTCGGCAAGACGATTTCCTGCGGTGCGAAAAAAATCAAAAGCAACCAGTGGAAAGGCCAACTGACGTCGACCGACAATGGCCAGAAGTACACCGGCTACATGACTCTGGTTGGTGCGAATTCGCTGAAGCTCGAAGGCTGTGTGCTCGGCGGCGCGATCTGCCAGGGCGAGACGATGAAGCGTATCAAGTAGCGCGAGGGTGTCGGCGCGGCGTACGCCCCACCCGTTGCGAACATCGGTTCAGACAACCATCGGAAAGGCCCGGCCATTGCGCCGGGCTTTTCTTTTGCGCATCATTCAGGCGTGGAGATTTCCGGCAAGGGAGCACGCCCGATGTTTGATGAGACGCTGATGGATGTGGCGCGGCGGGTGGTCGAGGCCAATCGCGAGGGGCCGCAGGCAACGCGGGAGATGTTCAAGACGCTCTATGCGGCAGACGTGGTGTCCGTGGAGGCCGTCGCTATGGAGAGCGATGGCGGGGACGCCAGCGGTGCGGGTCGCGAGGCGCGGGGCCACGAGGCGATCCTTGGCAAGCATGACTGGTTCGACAACGCCTTCGAGGTGCATGCGTCATCATCGAGCGATCCATTCTTCCACGGGGAGGATCGCTTTGCGGTGATCTATGAGCTTGATGCAACGACGAAGGCGACCGGCACGCGCGAGCCGATGAAAGAGGTCGGAATCTACACCGTGCAGGACGGGAAAGTGGTGCGTG
>JBCAXC010000243.1:0-4341 GCA_038534255.1 Pseudomonadota bacterium | reverse complement strand
ATCGGTACCGGTGGATACAAGGCGAAAAGCTTTGAGCCTGGTGTGCGCGCTTCCGGTGAGCGGTACGAGAATACGTACAAAGAGAACTGCTACGTCGACAGCTACGAGATCGTCGTCGTGTCCGATGCCGCAGCACGCATGAACGCGCTGATCACGGGCGAAGTCGATACGATCAACCGCGTCGACCTCAAGACGGAAAAGCTGCTGAAGCGCAACAAGAACGTCGAGATCTTCGAGGTTACGGGCAACCAGCACTACACGTTCCCGATGCACACGAACGTCAAGCCGTTTGACAGCGCGGACGTGCGCCTTGCGATCAAGCACGGCGTGAACCGCGAAGAGATGGTGCAGAAAATTCTCCGTGGCCATGGCGCCGTGGCGAACGACCATCCGATCGGTCCGGCGAACCAGTACTTCGCCAAGGATCTGGAGCAGCGTGCCTACGATCCCGACAAGTCGAAGTTCCACCTCAAAAAGGCCGGCCTCAGCTCGCTGAAGGTTGACCTCTCGGTCTCAGATGCGGCGTTCAACGGTGCTGTTGACGCTGGTGTGCTCTACAAGGAGTCGGCTTCCAAGGGTGGGATTGACATCAATCTCGTTCGTGAACCGAAGGATGGCTATTGGTCGAACGTCTGGCTGAAGAAAGCCTGGTGCGCCTGCTACTGGTCAGGTCGTGCGACGGAAGACTGGATGTTCTCGACCGCCTACGAAAAAGGTGTGCCGTGGAACGATGCGTTCTGGGACAACGAGAAGTTCAACAAGATCCTCCTCGAGGCGCGTGCGACACTTGATGCTGGAAAGCGGAAAGAGATGTATCGCGAAATGCAGGAGATCACGAAGGACGACGGTGGTACCGTCATTCCGATGTACGCCAACTATGTCGATGCGCACTCCAAGAAACTGGCGCACGGCCCGGCGATCGGGAATCTGTGGCAGATGGATAACTCGCGCATGATCGAGCGCTGGTGGTTCGCTTAAGTTCTGGTCTGGCGCGCGGATTAATCTCTGCGTGCCAACTGGACGCTGACATCGACGTCGCCGCGCGCGGCGTTGCAGACGGGGCCCTTCACGGGTCCCGTTTTTTTTGGCAACGCACGGCAGTAGTGGAATGTGTCGGTTCGGGCGATGATGCCCTGCAATGACGCGCAGTCAGACGAGGACGAGAGTTGACCGCCTCCAACATCCTGCTGATCCAGACAGACCAACTCGTTGACCGTGTGCTGCCAGCTTATGGCGATCTGGTCTGCCATGCGCCGCATATCAACGCGCTTGCTGAACGCGGGACGGTGTTTGAGACCGCGTACTGCAACTTTCCACTATGTGGACCGTCCCGTTTTTCGATGGCCACCGGGCAATATGCGTCGCGTGTCGGCGCTTGGGACAACGGGGCAGAGTGGCCGGCGGAGATACCGACCTATGCCCATTACATGAGGTCTGCCGGGTATCTGACGTGTCTCGCAGGCAAGATGCACTTTGTCGGGCCGGATCAGCTTCACGGTTTCGAGCAACGACTGACGTCGGACATCTACCCTTCAGATTTTCTTTGGAGTGCCGATTGGGCCCAGACCGACTTTCATGGCGCGACCGATGAGCGAATGGTGACGGAGTGCGGACCAAGCGCACGCACCGTGCAGATCGACTATGATGAGGAAACAACGTTCGAAGCGGTCCGCTGGCTTTACGACTATCGCCAAGGCCGTGACCAGCGACCGTTTTTTCTCCATGTCTCTTACACGCATCCGCATGATCCGTATCTCTGTCATGAACGACACTGGGCGCTCTATGAAGATCGGGACATTCCGATGCCGCGGGTATTTTCTCTCCCCGATGAGGCTCATGATCCGCATAGCCTCCGCATCCTGAAGCAACACGGGTTGCACGGTCTGTCGGTCAGCCACGATCAGGTGCGGCGGGCGCGCAGGGCTTACTATGGCTCTGTCAGTTTCATTGACGAGCTTGTGGGGCAGCTTGTTGCGACGCTTGCGGCGGCGGACCTGATGCGCTCGACGGTGATTATTTTCACTTCTGACCATGGCGAGATGTTCGGGGAGCGCGGACTGTGGTTGAAGAAGATGTTCTTTGAACCCGCAATGCGCATCCCGATGATTGTCGTCGATCCGAGCGTTCCAAACGGTTCGCGCGTTCGTACGCCGGTCTCGCTGGTGGATATTCTACCGACATGTCTCACATTTGCCGGGCGGGATCTGTGTGACGATCCTGAAGCGCCAGACGTGCTTGATGGCACCGATATGATGTCACTGCCTGGCGGCGATACAGAACGGCCAGTTTATTCGGAACTCCTCAGCGAAGGCACGCCAGCACCAGCATTCATGATCCGAAAGGGGCCATACAAGTACATCACGTGTGAGCTTTATCCCGATATGTTGTTTGATCTCTCCGAAGATCCAGACGAGCTTTGCAACCTGGCTGAGCGGCCGGAGCACGCCACACGGATGACGGAGTTTGCCGCCGAAGCTCGCGCACGGTGGGATACCGCTGCGTTGTCTCGTGACATTCGGCGATCGCAGCGGCGGCGAAAACTCATCAATGCCGCACTGGCGCAAGGAGATAAAACCACGTGGGATTATATTCCACCTCCGCGCGATCCCTGGTATCGTGGCGACGGTGACTATAACTCCTGGGCGTTTGACCACCTCCCGCTGCGGCGACGCAAATGAATAGCAGGTGGGTTTGATATCGTTCGTCTGTCAGGCCCGCGCCAGGGCGCCTACGACATTCGCCATGATGCGGGCGGCGGTGATGCCGGCGGTGCCTGTGGGATCGCGCTCGGGCACGAATTCAATCATGTCGCAGGCGACAAGGTTGGTGCGTGCGACGAGGCCATGTACCAGTTCTAGGATTTGGTCATAGGTGAGGCCGCCCGGAGTCGGGGCCATCACGGCAGGCATGATCCCGGCGTCTAAGCCGTCACAGTCAATGGTCAACACCACGTTGGTATTCGGTGCCAACTGATCGAGGACTGTTTGCATCCCTTCGCGATGGATGGTGTGCGCCGTTACGATCTGTGCGCCCCACGCTCTTGCCGCCTCGACTTCTTCGCGGCGAGCTGAGCCGATCCCGCGGATGCCGACATGGATGATGTTGTCGATGTGCGGCATCTCTGATGCACGCCGCATCGTGCTCGAAAATCCGAGTGGCTCGCCACAGCGCTCATGACGCCAGTCAATGTGGGCGTCGACCTGGACAACGGTGAGCGGACCGCGATCGGCGAGGCCCTCGAAGAAGGGTATTGGCACGGAGTCATCGCCACCGAGCAGGATCGGAATACATCCGGCGGAGATAATGTCCTGTGTCGCTGCCCGGATTTTATCGCGGTTGCCGACGCCATCGGCGCTCGTCGTCTTGAGGTTGCCGAGGTCGGTGATGATGCGAGCGTCGTCGGCGAGGAACGGAGCATCGCAATCGAAGTCCCAGTGATCTTCCCAGTCCCTGTCATCGCGCAAGGCATTGCGGAGCGCATCGGGCGCCCGCGCGTAGGGGGTGTTGTCGATGCCGGTGTAGGGCGTTCCGTGCGGCGCGCCAAAGATCGCAATGTCTGCGCCGGTGAGATCACTTTTGCCGCGCGCACCAAAGAACTGCGTCGGGGGCGCGGTGAAATCCTGCGGCATTTTTCTCTCCGTTTGGGAGCCGATGCTGTCAGATCTCAGCGATGTCGTCGTCGTCGAGTTCATCAATCTCGTCGATGCGTAACAGCATGGGTTGGTTGACGACGTCAGCGAGCGCACGGCAGATCCACAGGAAGCACTCCATCGCGGTGTTGCTCATGTGGCGGGCGCGGAGATGGCCATGCACGAGTTGCGGGTCGTTGCGCCAGGCGACGGCGACGCCTGCTTCAGTAAGGCGCGTCGCGAAGAGGGTCGCGTCATCACGTAGCGGGTCGAGGCCGGCCGAGATGATGATAGCCGGTGGCAGGTCGCGGAGGTTTTCGGCGCGGAGCGGTGTCAGGGTTTCGTCGTCCGAGGTCGCCCATGCGGAATGGCCGGCGTAATGCGTCCAGTAGTATGAGACATCAGCCGTGGTCAGGCCGGGTGCATGCGCGTTGGACGCATATGAGCCGCCCTTCGGCGTTGCGCCGAGTGCTGGATAGATCAGTAGCTGAGCCGCTGGCTGCGCCATGGCGGGGGCAGTGTCCCGGCTCCTCGCTGCAGCGCGGTCACGCAATCGCAGGCAGAGTGCGGCCGCGAGCTGTCCGCCAGCGCTGTCTCCGCCGACGATCACCGTTTCGTATTCCGCGCTCATCGCATCGAAAGCGGCTTCGGCGTCATCGAGGGCTGCGGGATGCGTGTGCTCAGGTGCAAGACGGTAATCAACCGCAACGAC
>JBCAXC010000242.1:0-4342 GCA_038534255.1 Pseudomonadota bacterium | reverse complement strand
GCGTGACGTGGGTGATCGTCGCGGGCCGGGTTTGCGGTAAAATCTCTCGATCACTGTACCGACCAGAGCAGGTATCGCATGACAGAGTATGTCGAGACTTTTGCGGAGGCACTGCCTTCCGAGACGCGCATCGCGGACGTGCGCAAGCAGCTTGAGGACGCGGGGGTCAAGTATGTGCTCTCGAGCTGGATTGACTTGCACGGCATCCCGAAGACGAAGCCGGTCCCAATGAGTGATTTTGAGGACCTGTGTCTTGGCAATGGGCCCCAGTTCGCCGTGCACTCGATCTCATATGTTCCAGAGCTGACACCGGCAGACAGTGACCAGGTGATGGTGCCGGATCTCGACGCCGTCTATGTCTGCCCGTGGGATACGTCGACCGCGATCATTTTTGCGGATCTGTTTTGGGAGGATAAACCGTACAACGTCTGTCCGCGCCAGGCCTTGAAACGCGCCATACGCGATGCCGGGGATGCGGGCTATGTCGGGTACGCCGGGATCGAGCCCGAGTTCATCGCGATGCGCTACGATGACGATGGTCTTCCCGTGAAGGCAATTGACGATGATCCGGCTGACGGAGTGAAGCCACGGCGTCAGGCGTTTGGATATGACGTCGAATACTCCCTCGACTCCATGCCGTTCCTCAAAGACATGATCGACATGCTGGAAGGCCTTGGCTGGAACTTGCACGACGTCGTCGCTGAGGGTGCCTACTCGCAATTCGAACTCGATTTCCACTACACAGATCTACTGGAAATGGCCGATCGCCTGGTTTTTCTCCGCATCATGCTCAAAGAGGTGGCGAAAGAGCATGGCATGTTCATTACCTTCATGCCTAAGCCGACCGTCGGTGACTGGCGCTCCGGTGCGCACATCAATTTCTCGCTCCAGGCGGTCGATCAGTCGGGCGAAAACCTGTTTGGCTCACGCGAGAACGGCTGGAGTGAAGCGTCGCGTTTTGCGGTCGGTGGGTTGATGGCGCATGCGGAAGCCCTCACGGCGATCACATGCCCGACCGTCAATTCCTACAACGGGCTTGTGCCGCGTGTCGGTGGGTTTGAGGGCGGCACTGTCACCTGGGCGCCGACCAATATCACGTACGGTTACAACAATCGCTCTGCGCAGTTCCGTCTTCCGCAGAGCCGGTATTGCATCGAGAACCGTGCGGCAGACATGTGCATGAATGTCTATCTGGCGCTGGCCATGACCGTGACGGCCGCCGTCGGCGGGATCGTCAACAGTGTTGACGCCGGTCCACCGACGGATCGCGATCTCTATGCCATGTCCGAGGAGGACTTCGCCGCGCTCGGTATCCGTCGTCTGCCGCGGAACCTGATGATGGCGATTGAGGCGCTGGCTCAGGACAGTCTCGCCGAGAAAGTCATGGGTCCGGTGATGCGCGCCTCGTACATCGCATACAAAACAGACGAGTGGGAGCGTTACCATCAAGCGGTGACGGACTGGGAGGTGAAAGAGTACCTCCGTCTGTATTGAACCCGCTGTGATGGCCGAAATCTCTGATGAACAGACGTTCCCGCTCGGCGATGTCGCGCTGTTGCGCGGCGGTGTGCTGCAAGACGCACGGCTCGCCTACAAGACCTACGGATCGTTGAACGCGGACGGAAGCAATGTCGTCGTCCTGCCGACGTTCTACACCGGGACGCATCTTCGCAATGAGGGGTTTTTTGGGACCGGGCGGGCCATCGACCCGGCCCATCACTTCGTGGTGTCCATCAACATGTTTGGCAACGGATTGTCGTCCTCGCCGAGCAACGCGGCGCCGGATTGCCGGGGAGCGAAATTTCCGGAGGTGACGCTTTGGGACAACGTTGCCTCTCAGCATCGACTTCTCACGGAACGGCTTGGCGTATCGCGCATCGCACTTGTTGCGGGCTGGTCGATGGCGGGGTGTCAGGCGTATCAGTGGGCCGCGCAATATCCCGAGATGGTCAATGCGATCTTGCCGTTCTGCGCGTCGGCGAAGACGTCTCCGCACAACGTCGTGTTTCTGGAAGGGGTGAAGGCCGCTCTCTGCGCTGATGCAACCTGGAACGATGGCGCGTACGCGACGCCACCGGTGCGCGGGTTGCGTGCGTTCGGCCGTGTCTATGCCGGTTGGGCCTTTTCCCAGACGTTCTATCGCGAGGGGCTGTATTGCCAGCTCGGGTTCGACACCTACGAGGCGTTGCTCGACGATTGGGCGGAGGACCACGCGGCCAACTGGGATGCGAACAATCTGCTTGCGAAGCTCAAGACGTGGCAGCTTGGCGACATCAGCGACAACCCGCTGTACGGCGGCGACTTTGCTAAGGCGCTGAACGCGATCCGCGCGCGCGCCATTCTCATCCCTTGCACCGATGATCTGTACTTTCCGCCGGAAGACAATGCGATTGAAGTGCAGCACATGCCGAACGCGAGCTTGCGCCCGTATGCATCACCCTTCGGCCATTGCGTTGCGAGCCCGGGGGTCGTGCCTGCATTTCACGCGTTTCTGGACGATTGCGTGCGCGAGCTTCTCAACGGTGTCTGATCGTATTTTTGTCTCGCGACCGAATGTTGGCGTTGGCCCCGTCTGACACTCACGAGCGTTCGTTCAGTCCGATTTCTCCATTGGCTGCGGCCAGAATGGTCGTGGCGAGCACCTGGACGCCGGCTGCCACATGCTCAGGTTCGGCGTGCTCGGCTTCGTTGTGGCTGATGCCGTCGCGGCAGGGGATGAAAATCATGGCAGTGGGGAGATGGCGCGCGACGTTGCACGCATCGTGTCCGGCACCGGTGTACATCCGTCGCCAGGGTTTGCCGAGTTTGATCGCTGCGGCTTCGACGGCATCGGCGAGCGGCGCGTTGAACGGCATCGGTGGGATGTACACGCGTTCTGCTAGATCGAGCGTCAGGTCCCTGTCGGCGGCGATCTGCTCGGCATGATCGCGAAAGCGCCGATCCATGCCGGATAATTTCTTTGCATCCGGATGACGCAAATCGCAGGAAAAGCTCACGCGTCCTGGGATCGTGTTCGGCGAGTTCGGGAAGACGTCAACGCGGCCGATCGTGCCGCATCCGGGTGGCTCGGAACGCGCAAGGTCATCGACGGCGCGTGCGATCTCGCTCATCCCCATCAGGGCATCGCGGCGGGCCGTCATGGGCGTTGGTCCGGCGTGGGCTTCCTGGCCGAGCAGGGTCAGATCGTACCAGTGCTGGCCCTGCGTGGCGTCGACGACACCGATGCTCTCGCCAGCCTGTTCGAGGACAGGACCCTGTTCGATATGCAATTCCAGATAGCAAGCGACGGTCTCCGCACCCATCAACGCGGCGCTGCCGTCATAACCGATCTTGGCGAGGCCTTCCGCGATGCTCCAGCCCTCCCGATCTTCCCGCATGGCCAGCGCTTCGTTGAGATCGAGTAATCCTGTCCAAACGGCCGAGCCGATCATCGGTTGAAAGAGGCATCCCTCTTCGTTGGTCCAGTTCACGATCTCGATCGGATGCGTGGTCTTGATGTCGGCGTCGTTGAGAGCGCGGATGACTTCCAGAGCACCGAGGACGCCGAGGGTGCCGTCGAATTTTCCTCCCGTTGGTTGGCTGTCGAGGTGACTGCCAGCCATCACGACCGGTGCGCTCGGGTCGCTCCCGGCGCGCCGCGCAAACATGTTGCCGAAGCGATCGACCCGCACGGTGCATCCGGCCTCATTGGCCCATCGGCGAAACAGGTCGCGGGCGGCGCGATCAAGCTCGGAGAAGGCGATACGGTTGACGCCGCCCTTTGGTGTTGCGCCGATCTGCGCCATGTCCATCAAGCTGTCCCAGACACGCTCGGCGTTGATGGTGACGGGCATTCGACGGTTCTCCGGATCGGGCGGCGCGTGCGTGGACTTGGGACGTCAGGCCGATGCCGCTTGAGTGTCTTGCGGAGCAACGGCTCCGTCCGTGTCCGGTGGTGTGCGATCGACCTTTTGATGCTTGCGCGTGGCCCCGGCGAGGAAGCGGCAGACGTAATAGAACGTTGGCGTGAAGATAAGCCCGGCAATCGTCACGCCGAGCATGCCGAAGAAGACTGCCGTGCCGAGCGACTGGCGCATCTCCGCGCCGGCGCCGGTCGCGAGCATCAGGGGCACGACGCCAAGAATGAAGGCAAACGACGTCATCAGGATTGGACGCAGCCGGACGCGCGCGGCTTCCACGGCGGCATCAATCGGGTTGGCACCCTCGTCCTCGGCCTGGCGGGCGAAGACGGCGGCGCGGCGACGCGCGATGAACAAGAAACTCCTCGCTCGCGCCGCGGCGGCCGCCGCTTGCTGCATGCCGGCGGCGGCCGCGGCTCGATCGGCGACGTCGGCACTCCGCG
>JBCAXC010000241.1:0-4350 GCA_038534255.1 Pseudomonadota bacterium | reverse complement strand
GCTCCATGAACTTCGGGAAGTTCAGGCTGAATTTCGGCGCATTGTACGTGCCGACAGCTTTTTTCTCCGCCTGCGTGAAGACTTCGGAAACGGCGAAAAGCCCGAGAATGACGGGGACAAACGCAATGCCCGCCGCGAGATCGGTGAAGCCGAAGGTGTAGCGGTTCACGCCGTCGATCGGGTCTTGCCCGACGGTGCCGATGAGCACGCCGAGGATGACTGAAAGCCAACCTTTCCAGATCGTGTTGCCGCCCACCGACGAGGCAACGGCGAGCCCGAAGAAGACGAGCGCAAAGATTTCTGGCGGGCCGATGTTCGAAATTGCCCAGTTCGCGATCGGCTCCGTCGCGGCCATCATGATGAGGGCGGACGCGACACCGCCGATGGCTGAACAGAGCACAGCGGCACCGACAGCTTTGCCGGCGTTGCCCTGTTGCGTCATCGGATAGCCATCGAAGGCGGTGGGTGCGTTTTCAGCTGAGCCTGGAATGTTGAAAAGGATGGCGGTGATCGCGCCGCCGTAAGTGCCGGTGCAGTAGATCACCGCGAACAGCATGATGGCTTGCGCCGGTTCAAGTGCGCCGGTGAATGGGAGAATAATTGCTGCGAGCGTCAGCATCGAAACGCCGGGTATGGCACCGAACAGCATGCCGCCGACCACGGCGCAGGCGAAGATCAGTATCGTGTAGGGATCGCCGAAGAGGGCTGACGTACCGCCCCAGAATTTTTCCATGAGTGTCATGGTGTCAGCCTCCGAGCCAGTTCTGGAACTGCGTGTTCCAGATCAGGATCTGGTTCGAATAGTCGTAGAATGGGCTGATCCGACCCTGGGGCAGGTTGGCGTTCAGCAGGACGAGGAAAAACAGGATCAATAAAATGTAGATCAGGATGGTGATCGCCAGAATATGCAGCGGGCGTCGCTCGCCCATCAGGACAATGACGGCGACAATGAAGAAGGGTGCGGCGCTGTAGAAGCCGATGGGCTTGAGCGCGATGGCGAAGAGGAACGGGACAGTGAGAATGAGGCCGATGCGGACGGTGGCGCCGAGCGAGCGCTTGGCGGACAGAGTTTCCTCGTCATGGCTGACGCCAATACGATCGGATTGCAGCGCGTCTCCGTTGCGCCAGTGATAGTACGCATTGCCGAGTGCGGCGAGCACAAGCAGCGCGATGACGACGCGTGGCCAGGATGATGGCCCCGGCGGATAGATTTCGCCGGTCTGGTTGAAGTCGAACGACAGCGCAAATAGCACCACAGCCATCGCCAGCCAAACCACGGTTTCGGTGATGTGCTGGCTTGTCAGTTTACCCATCGCGGCAGCGTCCCCCCGGTGCGTCATGCGCGCTATCGCCATCCGATGCCGCCAGCGTGAGTTAACGCGATACGGCACATAAAAACGGCCCGGCAGATCGTCCGCCGGGCCGCCATAAGGCGTGGTGTGAGGCTTACTTCACCTCAAGCCCCATTTTCTTGTAGACTTGGCGATAGGCTTCGATCGTGCCGGAGATCAGCTCTTTGGAGCCAGCCGTGTCGCGGAAGCTCGGGATCGCGTCCATGAACTTGGACTTGTTGTACGCGATGTAGCTTTCCTGGCAGAACGCCTTCTGGAAGGCCCACTGCAGCCACTCGACACGGTCCTTCGGTGCATTTGCGTGCACGTAGAAGCCGCGGAAACGGAGCAGCGGTTCGAAGTCGAGGCCCATTTCCTTGTGCGTTGGCACGTCAGCAAAAGCGGCCGGGCGCTCGTTGAAGAGCGTCAGGATCGGCTTGAACTGACCGGCATCGAGGAACTTGCGCACATCACCTGGCTGCTCAAACAGCGCATCGACCTGTCCGCCGAGCAGTGCGCCATAGCGTGGTGCGCCCTTGTCGAACGAGATCTGTTGGATCTTCATGCCCGTCGCGTCGGTGATGAACTTCATCGAAACGCGTTCTTTCGAGCCTTCCTTCGAGACGTTGGCGATCGAGGCCTTGCCGTCCTGCTTCTTCACCCAAGCGACGAAGCTCTTCCAGTCGGTGAAGCGCGTCTCGTTCTTGCGGATGTAAATCTGCGAGAAGGTGATCTGCGAGGTTACAAGCGGGATGAGATCCTCAGCCGGGTTCGGCCGACCGCTGTCGAGTGCATGCGCGGAGGCTGCGTCATCGATGTGCTCGAGCACATTGTAGCCGTCAGCCGGGGCCGACATGTACGCCGTCATGCCGACAACACCCGACCCGCCGGGCTTGTGATCACGGTTGATGTTGACTTTTGTCAGGCCGGTGACGGCCTCGGCCATGGCACGGGCCACCTGACCGGAGCCACCGCCCGGGCCGTAAGGCACGATCATGGTAAGGGCACGCTCAGGAAAGCCGCCCGGCTTGTCCTTTGAGCCCGGCATGGATGCGGTTGCGCACGCAGCGTGCGAGCCCGCGTAGGCTGGTGTCTGCGGTGCACCGCTCGCCATGATAGCGACGGCGAGCGTTGCAAACCCGGCGGTCGTGGTTGTCTTCAGCAAGGACTGTCCTCCCGGAAAGAAAAGTGTGTGTGAGGGACTGTCGTACGCCCCCACTACGACGCACACCGATCATCTTCTGCGGATGATCAGGTATGCGTAATTGGTATCGCGGGAAGATGCGGCGGACAAGTGGCGAAACTTGTCACGATAGCTCGCTTCCCATGTCGCAATGTCGAGGGGTGGTTTGTGTCTGCACTGATCGTGGCGGTGAATTCTCGCTCACGGACGCTGGCAGGCGGGCATGTCGCTGCTGCAGAAGTGCCCGGAAGGGACCATAATTCCGCCGTTGTCCAAAGGCAGTGAGGCGACTGTCGATGGGCTTCGTTTCGCGTCCCTGTCACATCGTGATGTGCCAATGGAGACACGCAATGATGAAGGGCCTTGGACGCTCTCGAACCTCGCAAGCTCTCGAGAACCTCGCGCAGGCGCTGCGCGCGCTCGAGATGGTGGACGAGGCGTCGTCTCAGGACGGCGCAGGCGGGGAACTCTGCCCGCCACCGCTCACGGTCGTGCGTGCAGAGATCGAGAATGCGCGGCGTTATCTTGCGCATGGTGCGCAGGATCTCTGATACGTTCACCACGTGATCCAATCCACGTTTTCGCGCGTTTGATGCCACATGCGCCGCAAAACCGACCTTCCCGAAAAAGTCTGTCCTGTCTGCGAGCGCCCGTTCACGTGGCGCAAGAAGTGGTCAAAGGTCTGGGACGAGGTGCGGTATTGCTCTGAGCGGTGCCGTCGTGCGCGACGTTCAGTTCACGCCTCAGCTGCTCACGCCAGGGGTGGATCATGACGACGATCGCAACGGATCCAGCAATGGATGCTCCGGCAGTCGATAGCGACGCGCCGGCCTGGAGACCGACGCGTGAGGCAGCGTTTGAGCGGCTGGAGGCGTTCGTGCCATCGGCGGGACGCGAATATGCTGCGCGGCGCAACACCGACACCGGGCCGGGTGCCGATCCTCAATCCGGGCCGAACGGACGCGACAATGTCTCGTGCCTCTCACCGTGGCTGCGTCATCGCCTGATCCTTGAGGAAGAGGTGGTCGCGCGGACATTGCAATCCCACAGCCTCAACGGGGCCGAGAAATTTATCGCCGAGGTGTTCTGGCGGACGTATTTCAAGGGGTGGCTGGAGCATCGCCCGGAGGTCTGGTCGGTCTATCTTTCGGACCTGCAGGCTCAGGCGGCTCGGCTTGAGAAGTACAACGATGTCGCGAACGATTACGCCGCCGCCATAAATGGCGAAACCGGCATCGCACCGTTCGATGCGTGGGCGCGGGAACTGGTCGAGACGAACTATCTCCACAATCACGCGCGGATGTGGTTCGCGAGCATCTGGATCTTTACGCTCCGCTTGCCATGGCAACTCGGCGCAGACTTTTTCCTCCGCCATTTGCTGGACGGCGATCCGGCGTCGAATACGCTGAGCTGGCGTTGGGTCGGCGGGTTGCACACGAAGGGCAAGACCTATCTCGCCCGCGCATCCAACATCGCGAAGTTTACCGATGGGCGGTTCGGCGATGCAGAACGGCTTGGCTGGCAGCTTGCGAATGACGCGCCACCGCTTGAGGAGGATTTTGATTTCGAGAAGGGCACGCTGACGCTGCCCGATCCCGCGCCTGATGCGCCGTACCTGCTTTTGATTACGGAAGAGGATGGGTATGCTGAGGGCCTGCGTTTACGCGGCCGCCCCGTGCACGTCGCGTCGACGCATGCGAGCGACGCGCGTTCTCCCGTGTTCGACGTCAGCGATGCCGTGATGGCGTTTTCTCGCGGTTGCGTCGACGACGCAGCGGCACGTGCGGTCGAAAAATTCGACTGTGCGCATACCTCTCTCGATAGTGAGAATTTGGG
>JBCAXC010000240.1:0-4366 GCA_038534255.1 Pseudomonadota bacterium | reverse complement strand
GCTCCGGCTTTTCAGTGAGCAGTGCGCCATAGACGTCAATGGGCCGGTCCGCGTGGACGCGCGGCAAACCCAGATCAATGTTGTACTCATTGATCGATTTTTCCGTGCGGAACACCTGATCGCACAGTGCGAGAAGCGGGGAGCCGAAGGCCACGAGATCGTGCAGCAGCGTCCGCTTCAAGTGCGAGCGGCTGACACCGAAGAAAACCTCTGCCGCGGCGTTGGCCTCATGGATTGCGCCCTCACGATCCACGATCAGCACGATCTGCGGCATCGCATTGAGAATGCTGCTCTCATCCAGGCCACTCGGCATGTGCGGCGCGGGCGTCGTCATGCAGCAACACGCTGCGCCGCTGCAAAACAGGATCGGATCTGGCGGCGGAGCACGTTGGCATCATCACTCTGGCAGAGCACGGCGCGCCAATACTTCGCCTGCTCCCCGTCGCCATGGGCCCGCGCAACGTACCAGCCCAGATGCTTGCGGGCGTTGCGAATGCCGAGGAACGAACCGTACGTCCCGAGCATGTCCTCGAAGTGCGCCACCACCAGCTCAGCCATATCAGCCGGACAAACGCCAAGGTCCGTGGCGCCTATGACAGCAAGGCCAGGCGCCCACGGTGCGCCGTACGCCCCGCGTCCAATCATGATCGCATCCGCATGCGAGGCCGCACGTGCAGCGGCGACATCGACTCCGGCGCGAATGTCGCCATTCACAATCACCGGCACACGCACGGCCCTTTTGACAGCCCGAACGGCGCGCCAGTCCGCAGAACCGTTGAAAAACTGACAGCGCGTGCGACCATGAACCGTGATGGCCTGGACGCCTGCCCGCTCGGCACGCAGCGCCAGCTCCGGTGCATTGATTGACGTCGCGTCCCACCCGAGTCGCATCTTGAGCGTCACGGGGACCTGCACCGCCGTGACTGTCGCCTCGATGAGCGCCAGCGCATGGTCAAGGTCCCGCATCAGCGCCGAACCGGATTGCCCGCCGGTCACCTTGCGCGCCGGGCAGCCCATGTTGATGTCGATGATGTCCGCACCCTGCGCTTCGGCGATGCGCGCGCCCTCCGCCATCCAGCGGGCCTCCCGCCCGGCGAGTTGTATAACAAAACGTCCGTCACCCGCGCGTTCTGTGCGCAGCATCGCATCCGCATCGCGTTCGGCGAGTTGCGCACTCGCGATCATTTCGGAGACAACCAGCCCGGCGCCAAACCGCGCAGCAATCCGACGGAAAGGCGCGTCACTCACACCGGACATCGGCGCAAGCACGGCGCGATTAGCGATGCGCACCGGCCCGATCTGGAAGGGCGTATCCAGCGGTACATCATGCGCGCCCGCAGGCGACGTCGATGCACAATCCGCGGCACATGTGCTGACCAAATTCACGGCAAACCTCGCCTGATCTCCAGATTGCCCATTAATTAGCCGATATTGTCGCCCGCCGGTGCTCTTTTTTGCAGCCGCGCCGCTTCAACGCACGCAGTTGGTTGCAGCGCGCGGCGCTGACGGGCATGTGCACGCAGAACAAGCAATCTCTGCCAACGCGAGACTCAGCCCGTCGCATGCCTGCCCAGGCTTCAGAAGACCAATCGATGCCGAACGTCATGGCTCTGCTCGTGGCGGCCGGGCGCGGCAGCCGGATGGGCGACGCCACAGGTGGGTCGGCGAAACAGTACGCTGCGCTCGACCATCTATCAGTGTTGACGCACGCCCTCGAGGCACTGCTCGAAGCAGATGAAGTCACTGGCGTCCAGGTGGTCATCCATCCTGATGACGACGCGCTCTACAAGTCATCCATCGAGGCCCTTGGTCCCGCAAAGGACCGTATCGCACCGCCCGTCACCGGAGGTGAAACGCGTCAGGCCTCGACCCACAATGGTCTCCACGCAATCGCATCGCTACAGCCGGACCTGGTGCTGATCCACGATGCAGCACGTCCGTTTCTTCCAGGCGACGTCATTCGACGGGTCATAGCCGGGTGCGTTTCGAACGACGGGGCAATCCCGGGCTTGCCGTCCATCGACACGGTGAAGCAGGTCGACCGCCACGGCGTCGTGGTGAAAACCCTCCCACGCGACACGCTCTTGCGCGTCCAGACGCCACAGGCATTTCACTTCGCCGCCTTGCTGGATGCGCACGAGGCGGTCGCGCATACCACGCCCGAGCAGCAGGCCATCTTCACTGACGATGCCTCGATAATGGAAGCCGCCGGCCACCGGGTCATCGTGGTCGAGGGAGATGAGCGGTTACGCAAGATCACCACGCCCGAGGATCTCATGTGGGCCCGCCAGCAGGTCGCTGCGGGTCTTCCCGAAGCAGAGAGCGCCACATCATGACGGCCAGTACCTCGACGCCCCAGAGAGAGTTTCGCACCGGGCAGGGCTTCGACGTCCATGCCTTCACGGAGGGCGATGCTGTCATTCTCTGCGGCGTCAAGATTCCCTTCTCGCAGCGGCTCTCCGGTCATTCGGACGCGGACGTCGCATTGCATACGCTCACCGATGCCATTCTCGGCGCGCTCTGCGACGGTGACATCGGCACGCACTTCCCGCCCTCGGACGACGCTTACAAAGGCATGGACTCTGCCGTGTTCCTCGAAGACGCCGTACGCCGCGTCGCGGAGCGCGAGGGCCGGATCGTGCATGTCGACGTAACACTGATCTGCGAAGCACCGAAGATCGGTCCGCACCGCCCAGCGATGACGCAGCGGCTGGCAGAGCTCCTCGGCATCAGTGTTCAACGGATCAGCGTGAAGGCGACAACCACAGAACGGCTTGGCTTTCCGGGACGGGGCGAAGGTATTGCGGCACTTGCCGTGGCCACGCTCGAGTTGCCCACTGTGGACGACTAAGGGCGCCGCCATTTCGCGCAGAGCAGTCGCGATGAACTCTATACGGCTCAACAGGTGCGTCCTCGTGGCACCAGTGTGGCTGTTCCGTACGCCTGCTTTGCGCCGCGCGTTGCCGCGCCCGCAGAATCACCTCAGTTTGCCGACCAATCACATGGGGTGAGCACTCGGGGTGACGAGATGAAACAGACTGCCGAGCTGAAGGGTTTGACCGTCGAGGAAATCGGCGAGTCGTCCTCTGCATGCTGTGTTGCATTGCGTGTTCGGCGGATGAGCCGCATCATCACACGCGTCTATGACGACGCGTTGCGGTCCCTCGGACTGACGTCCAGCCAGTTCACGTTGCTGACGGCCGTCGCGCAGCGTGACGGAATTACGGCTGCGGAAATTGGCCTGAGCCTCGACATCGAAAAGTCGACGCTTAGCCGAAATTTGAAGCGCCTTGTCGGGATCGGCCTCGTTCAGATGGACCCGCCGGCTGGGCGCCATGGTCGTGGTCTCCATTTGACGGAAGCGGGTCGCAAGGCCATCGTTGCTGCCTATCCGGTCTGGCGTCAGACACAGGATTCGGTTGAAAAAGTTCTCGGAACGGAAAGCAGCAACGAGTTCGATGTCATTCTTACCTCTGCAGAAAAGCTCGTCGCTGATTAGGCGTCGGTACAATCTGCTGCTGAGAGGCCGGGGGCACACACGTGTTTCCGGCTGATTTGATTCTGGCGGTTGAAGAACTGTCGGCGGATTTGCTCTCCGCGAAGGCATCCCTCGTCACTGCTGAGAGTTGCACCGGAGGTCTGATCGCCGGCGCCATGACCGACCGCGCAGGATCATCTGTCGTCTTCGAGCGTGGGTTCGTGACCTACTCCAACGAAGCCAAGGTCACGCTGCTCGGCGTGCCCGAGACCGACATCATCACCCACGGGGCGGTCAGCGAACAGGTTGCGCGCGCCATGGCAACCGGCGCCCTTCGCGCGTCACATGCCACCCACGCCGTGGCCGTAACGGGGGTCGCGGGACCCGGCGGCGGCACGGATAAAAAACCTGTTGGTCTGGTCCACATCGCAGCCGCATCCGCCGACACCATCATCCACGCAGAGCAGCGTTACGGCGATCAGTCACGAAGCGCCATCAGACTGGCAACCGTCCGCGATGCGCTGGCACTTGTCAGCCAACTTCTCGCAAAACGCTTTCGACCTTACCCTCGGCCGTAGATGCTGTCGGCGCGCGCTTCAAAGGCCGTGGCGAACTTGCGGAACGCAGTATCGAACATTGCGCCCATCAGCATCTCGAGCGGACGGGAGCGAAAAGCGTAGTCAATGGCAAAGTGCACATCGCAGGCGTGGTCACCCGCCGATGTGAAAGTCCATATATTCTCCATGTGGCTGAACGGCCCATCGAGATAGTTCGCGACAATCCGCAGGTTCTCCCGTTCGAGCACGGCACGACTGGTGAACGTCTCGCGGAAGAATTTGTACGCCACCGTCATGTCCGCAATCAGCGCCGGATGTCCGCTCTCCGACG
>JBCAXC010000239.1:0-4389 GCA_038534255.1 Pseudomonadota bacterium | reverse complement strand
GAGGTTGATGGCGTGGCATGCGGGCTGCTGGACGCGCGGCGGATCGGTGAAGAGATCGAGATCCTCGATGTGCTAACGCACCCCGACTATCGACGCCGCGGCGTGGCGCGGGCGTTGTTTAGCGCGCTCCACAATTGCGCCGCTAACGCGCACGGACCTATCACGCGGATCATCCTCGAGGTGCGCGAAGACAACGAAGCCGCACGCGCACTCTATGCTGCGTTCGGATATGTTCCCTTCGGACGGCGAAAAAATTATTATGCCGTTCGTGATGTGAATGATCGACGGGCCGATGCGTTGCTGCTCGAGCGACGGGTGCACTGCTTGGTGCGGGCAAGCGCGGATGCGCCCGGACGCGGACAGGCGACAGGATTTTCAGGCGAACACTGATGGGCGCACTGCGGGCGATTTTCATCCTGATCGGCTTTGCCGTCTTCACGGTGCCGTTGATGCCGCTGCAGGCGATGTTCGTCCTTTTCGATCTGCGGGCGGCGCGCACGTTTCCGCATTGGTATCACCGCAAGGTGGCGCGCATCTTCGGGCTAAGCTTTCATCAGGCCGGAGCGATCGAGCATGACCGCCCGGTGCTGCTCGTTGCCAACCACGTTTCGTGGCTCGACATCATCGTCCTGAGCGCGGTGACGCCGGTGTCGTTCGTCGCGAAGATGGAGATCAGCCGGTGGCCCTTCATCAGCTGGCTGGCCAAATTGCAGCGCACGATCTTCATTGATCGCAAGCGGCGACGCTCGGCAGCCGAGGTTGCGCAGACAATCGGGGAACGTCTGCAGGACGGTGATGCGGTGCTGTTCTTCCCCGAAGGAAAAGCGGGCGACGGCAATGCCGTGCTTCCGTTCAACAGCTCTCTGTTTGCAGCGGTGTTTCCACCGAAGCGCGGCGGTGATGGCGAAGATGCGATGCGCGCGGCGGCTATGCTCTCCGATGTGCAGGTGCAGACCGTCACCATCGCCTATACGCACGTCTCAGGTCTGCCGCTCGGTCGTTCGGGGCGCCCGCTGGTCGCCTGGTACGGGCATGGTGATCTCGTGACGCACGCCTGGAGGCTGCTGACGACCGGACCGATTGACGTCACCGTCTCGGTCGGGGCACCGGTTCCGCTCGAAGGGTTCTCCAATCGAAAGGCGCTGGCCGACGCGACCCGGAGCGCGATATCGGCCCAACTTGCCGACATCTTGCGGTTTGGCGGCCCCGACGGGCCACCAGCGCGCGAGACCATCCGCCCGGCAAGCGACGCAAGAGACGATGACACACGAGACGCGGCGCTCGGCGCGGGTGGCCACGGAATGCATTTGGCATCCAACGCCTGACCGGATAAGACGCGCCATCTATCGGACTGGAGAGCGCGAAGGCGCTCCCACGCGTTTTCGTCAAGCCAGACAACAGGTTCGCCACGTGGACGAGCACCCAGACAGTCTCTCCGAGATGCCGAGCAACACTGCGACGGGGCACGTCGAAGTGCCCGCGCGCAAGCGGATGCATCTGCGCACCTACGGCTGCCAGATGAACGTTTACGACAGCGAGCGCATGGCGGAGGCCATGGACGCGGCGGGCTATGACCTCACCGACGATGTGAACGATGCCGATCTGGTCGTCCTGAACACTTGCCACATCCGTGAGAAGGCGGCGGAGAAGGTCTATTCCGAGCTTGGGCGCATCCGGAAGATCAAGGATGCGCGGGCGGCGGAAGGCGCGGAGACGCTGGTTGCGGTTGCCGGGTGCGTGGCGCAGGCCGAGGGCGAAGAGATGGCGCGGCGGGCGCCGGTCGTCGATCTGGTGATCGGGCCGCAGAGCTATCATCGCCTGCCGGAGCTGATGGCCGAGGCGCGACGCGACAATCGCGCGATCATCGAGACCGAGTTTCCGGATGAGGACAAGTTCGCTGCGCTTCCGGCGCGCAAACCGCTCGACCTGAAGGGCGCCACGCAAAGCCAGCGCATTCGCGCGCGCACCGCGTTCCTGACTGTGCAGGAGGGCTGTGACAAGTTCTGCACGTTCTGTGTCGTGCCCTATACGCGGGGGGCCGAGTTTTCCCGACCAGTGGCCAAAATTGTCGACGAGGCCCGGCTGCTGGTCGATGCGGGCGTTCGGGAACTCACTCTGCTCGGTCAGAACGTCAACGCTTATCATGGCGAGACGCAGGAGGGCGGGACCGCGAGCCTCGCGACGCTACTCGAGGCCCTGAGCGAGATCCCGGAGCTGGCCCGGCTACGCTATACGACCTCGCACCCCCGCGACATGACCGACGATCTGCTCGCCCAGCATCGCGACAACCCAAAGGTGATGCCGTATCTGCATCTGCCGTTTCAGGCCGGGGCGGACCGCATGCTGGCGGCGATGAACCGCAAGCATACGGGCGCGGAGTATCGCGACATTGTCGCCCGCATCCGCGAGGCGCGGCCTGATCTGGCGCTTTCGACCGACATCATCGTCGGGTTTCCTGGTGAAAGCGACGCAGACTTCGAGGACACGATGGCGATGGTGCGGGATGTAACTTACGCGCAGGCCTATTCGTTCAAGTATTCCGCGCGACCAGGAACGCCGGCCGCCAATCTCGAAGACCAGATCCCCGAGGACGTGAAGAGCGCCCGGCTCGCCGCTTTGCAGGATTTGCTGAATGCGCAGCAGCTGTCGTTCAACACGTCGTGTGTGGGTAAGACGATGCCGGTGCTCCTTGAGCGGCCCGGACGGCATGACGGTCAGCTCGTCGGCCGTTCACCATGGCTTCAGTCTGTGCACGTGGCGAGCGACGCATCGCTGCTTGGGCAGATCGTTGATGTGGAGATCACCTCGGGTGGCCCGAACAGCCTGGCGGGCACCGTCCACCTCCCGGATACGCGTCGCGATGCGCGAACCGCGGCATGATCTGCAGCCGACGACGATCAGACAAGCCAGGGTTCTCTCCTCAGCCACCGTTGCATCCGCGCGCGTCCGGGCGCACCTTTGCGGCGCTCCAGACCAATCGTGAGAGATTTTCCCGCCTGTGACTGACAATCTCGCTGTCGAATTCGATGACAACGCCGTGCTCGCACGTTTGCTTGGCGAGTTCGATGCCCACCTCGCGCTTATTGAAGATCGCCTTGGGATCGTCGCGGTCCCGCGCGGCAATCTCATCACCCTCAGCGGCCCGCAGGCCTCCTGTGAGACGGCACGGGCGGTACTGCTGGAACTGTATGACCGACTCGAAGATGGCGGCGACATCACAGCCGGGGATGTCGACGGCGCGATCCGGCATGCGGCGCAGGCAGATGCGAACCCGGACGCCCGCCCTGCAGGCAAGCGGAGACCGATGACGTCTGCGCACGGTGGAAAGCGCGGAGATGCGTCAGGGCATGGCAAAAGTGGTGCGGCCCAGATCAAGACCCGAAAGCGCCAGATTACCGCGCGCACGCCGATGCAGAGCGATTACATCCGTGCGCTGGAGCAGACCGATCTTGTCTTTGGCGTGGGCCCTGCTGGCACCGGCAAGACCTACCTCGCGGTCGCGTTTGCCGCGGCCCAGCTGGAGAAAGGGCTGACAGATCGGCTGATCCTCTCACGCCCGGCGGTGGAAGCGGGTGAACGGCTCGGTTTCCTGCCCGGTGATATGCGCGACAAGGTCGACCCTTATCTGCGGCCGCTTTACGATGCGCTGTACGATGTGCTGCCACCGGAGAAGGTGGAAAAGGGCCTCGAGACCGGGGTCATAGAAATTGCCCCACTCGCTTTCATGCGGGGGCGGACGCTCGCGGATAGTGTCGTCATCCTCGACGAAGCGCAAAACTGCACGACGATGCAGATGAAAATGTTTCTCACCCGGCTCGGCGAGAATGCGAAGATGATCGTGACCGGTGACCCGAGCCAAGTCGACCTCCCACCCGGACAGCAATCCGGACTGCGCGACGCCATGCGGGTGCTCGATTCAGAGGAGCAAATCTCCATCGTCCGGTTTGCCGAGGGCGATGTGGTGCGCCGCGAGCTCGTGGCCCGGATCGTCGCGGCTTATGACCGGGCGGAAAAGGCGGGCAATGGGTGACGACACGGAGTCGCTGTCGCTTGGCCCGGGCGGCGCGATAGAGTTGATGATCGAGGATGCGCGCTGGCTCTTGGTTGATGGTTTGCCCGATGCGCTCGATGCTGCGGTGCGTGCGCTCGGCGAACATTGCAACGTCGCCGACGCTCGTTTCGCTGCCAGTATTCTTCTCTGCGATGATTCACGGATTCAAGCGCTCAATGCCCAGTTCCGTAACAAGAACCGGGCAACCAACGTGTTGTCTTTCCCTTCAGGTGATGATGACTATATCGGCGACATTGCGCTCGCTTACGAGACGGTGACCCGCGAAGCGCAGGAGAGCGGACTTGCCTGCACGGCGCACACATCACATCTGGTGGTGC
>JBCAXC010000238.1:0-4395 GCA_038534255.1 Pseudomonadota bacterium | reverse complement strand
AATCCGAGCCCGCTCACGACGTTGACGGGTTTCGCCACAGCCGCGCAGACAGCCTGCACCGTCGCCAGGTCCGGCAACTCGGGCGCATAGAGCACATCTGCGCCAACCGCTTCGAACGCCTTTAGCCGCGCCAGTGTCTCGTCAAAGTCAGGTCGTCCATAGGAATAATTCTCCGCACGTGCCGTCAAAACAAACGGCCGACCGACGCCTTTCGCGGCCTCCACGGCAGCACGAATACGCGCGACGGCGAGGTCAAACGAAAAGATTGGCGACGCCGCATGACCCGTCGTGTCTTCGATCGAACATCCGGCCAGCCCGACGGCAGCTGCCTGCCGCACCGTCTCGGCAACGTCTTCAGGCGCTGCACCGAAGCCATCCTCCAGATCAGCCGAGACCGGAAGGTCCGTCGCCTCAACAATCGCGCGCGCGTGCGCCAGTGCCACGTTGCGCGTCGTCGCGCCCGCGCCGTCGGTGCGCCCCGCCACAATCGCGGCGCCCCAACTCGTCGTCCCAAGCGCCTCATAGCCGAGCCCCGCAAGCATTTGCGCAGACCCGATGTCCCATGCATTCGCGAGGACGAAAATCGCGTCACGCGCATGCATCTCGGCAAAGTGGATGTAACGATCCGGACTCATCCGCAATCGCCTTCAAACAGCCCGGTCTCCAGACCATCGATGCTTCGCACGTTCTTCTTGTGCCAGTACGCTTTGAGCTCTGCATCACTCATCGCCGCATAGAACGGCAGCAACTCATCCGGCCCGCGCTCCCTTTCCACCGACATGACGGGAACCCCTGTCCCGCACGACGTCTGAACGGATTGAATGCCCATATCGAAGATATTGCGGGCGCCAGGATAAGTCGGGAAATGTGCCGCCAACGCCTCCCACGCCGCGTCACCGGGATGAGCAACCTGGCATGTGCCGTAGACACGCAGGATCAACGCCTCTCCGGTGAACGCACAAAACATGAGTGTGACGCGGTTGACCGAGCGAACATGCGCAGCCGTCTCGTTGCCACTGCCCGAAAGGCTCAGCCACACGATCCGCGTCGGCGACAGGACCCGCAACGTGTCGAGCCCTTTCGGAGACACGTTGACCCGACCATCGCGTGCCGCAGTCGCCACGAAAAACAGCGGCTGGCTCTCAACGAATGAAACAAAGCGTGGCGTCAGATGTGAAAATTCGCCCGGCATGTGTACCCCCACTGTGACGGCTCGATTATGCACGTCCCCTCCTGACACCGTCATGTCAGGAGCGTTCAGCCGTCCGTACGCCAGCGCTCCGCAATCAGCGACACGATCTCGAACATCACATTGCTTGCGACCATCGCGGTGATGTTGTTCGGAGAGTCTTTCGTTGGCATCAGGCAGACGACGTCGCCGCCAATAACATCGAGCCCGCGCACGCACCGGAGCAGCGCCATCGCCTCGTTGATGCGGAATCCTTCTTCGCCGGCCTCGAGGTTGGAGACCGCAGGCGCCACCGTCGGATCAAGGCAATCGAGATCAAACGTGACGTAGAGCGGCGCGTCGCCGATCCGCTCGCGGATCATCTCGCAACACGCCGCAACACCAAGCTCGTGAAACCGCTCCATGGTAATGACCTCATAACCAAGGTCGATCGAGGGCTGCAGCCAGTCGAGTGTTCGCGTGTTGCCGCGCAGCCCGATCTGCACGCTCCGCGTCGGATCGATGTGCCCCTGGTGCACGAGATAGCTACCCCAGTGAGCGGCCGACTTCTTCGCACCGAGAAAGTGATCGACGTGCTCGAACACATCCGTGTGCGCATCGAGATGCAGCAGCGCGGCCTTACGTCCTCCAGTCAGTTTCGAGTTAGCACCACCGAGCGCCTGCAGGATGCCGCCGGTAATCGAATGATCACCGCCGATCGAAACAGGTCGTGCGCCTGCCGCATCAATCCGTGAATAAAAGTCCGTAATCCGCTGGATGCAGGCTTCGTTGTCGTTCGCCTCGGGGAACGGCACATCGCCGACATCGTGAATCCGGCACGTCTCCCACGGAATGAAACCGAACTTTCCATGCGCCCGACGCTGCAGGCGCGACATGTGGCGAACAGCACGCGGACCGAGGTGCTGATCCCGTTCTGTCGTTCCATTCCCCGTGGAGTGCGGCACGCCGGCAAGCGCGATATCGCAGTTGGCCGGGTCGGCCTCATGCGGTGAACCGAAAAGCGTCGGCACACCCCACCAGTAGAGGCTGTCCATCATCCGCTCAGGTGCGAACGCCCCGGTTTCAGTTGTTCCGTCATCGCTGTTGTCGTCGACGCCCATGGCACCACCCCTTACGCAAACTCACGTGTCGCTGGAGAGCGCCGCAACGGCCTCAGCATCGAACATGTAAACCCGCCCACAGAACTCGCAGGTCACCTGGACATCACCGTCCTCACGCTCCATGTCCTCTATTTCGTCCGCCGGGAAACGCGCAAGCACACTTTCGATCCGCTCGCGCGAGCAGGAGCACCGCTCGGCCATACCGCGGGTCTCAAAGACACGGACGCCTTCCTCGTGAAACAGGCGATAGAGCAACCGCTCCGGTGTCAACATCGGGTCCGTGAGTTCGTGCGCTTCAACGGTCCCGGCTAGGGCACGCGTCCGCATCCAGTCATCATCATCTTCCCAGTCTGGCGGCAGGTCGTTGGCCAGCTCGGGCGCAATCTCCGCCCGCTTCTTGCCGCCCTCCCAGGTGAGCTTCTGCACGATGACACCGCCCGCACGCCAACGCCATGTCGGCCCGTCCGGTTCTTGATCCGCAGCACCGCCAAAGTGCTTCGCCACCGCGACATGCAGCGATGTCGGCAATTGCTCGGACTGGATGAAATAGGTGTGCGCCGCATCGATCAGCGACTGGCCCTCCATCGCGACGATGCCCTGATACTGCTGCCCCATCTCGCCGGGCGTATCGCTGCCAGGGATGATCGTCATCGCCATGTGGCCGTTGCCAAGTAGCGCACCGATGCCTGATGTCACGACGTCCGGCTCAGCCGCGAAGTGTGCCGCATCGAACGTTGCATAACCGCGCAATGCATCGGGCCAGTCGAAGTTGACCACGAGAAAGTTGATCGGGCCGTCCGTCTGCGTTTGCAGCGTGAAGCGACTCCGGTTTTTCAGGCCCGCACCAAGCATCGCCGCCAAAACGAGCGCCTCGCCAAGCACGGCGGAAACGGCATCCGGATAATCGTGCCGTTTGAGGATGCCATCGACGACAGAGCCTAGCCGCGTCAGCCGACCAAGAGCGCCGGACGCTTCGAGACGGAACGGGAGAACGAGATCATCGCTCGGAGGTGCAGGCGTCTCCTGCCCAGCGACATCATCCGCGGGTGCGCCACGCGTCGCATCACCGCTCAAGCCGCCGCCTCCTGCTGATCCGCCTCTTTGCGCAGGCACCACGCGAGGATCGCCTTTTGCGCATGCAAACGGTTCTCGGCTTCGTCGAACACGCGCGAGCGCGGACCGTCAATGATGTCACTCGTCACTTCCTGACCGCGATAGGCCGGGAGACAATGGAGAAAAATAGCGTCGGGGCTCGCATGTCCCATCAGCGCGGCGTCGACCCGAAACGGCGTGAGCGCAGCGATCCGCTCCTCGGCATTTTCATCCCCCATCGACACCCACGTGTCCGTCACAACGCAGTCCGCGTCCTGAACCGCTGCCTGCGCCGTATCATGCACCGTGATCGCCGCGGCCTCGCCCTCGGCCCAGGCTAGCAGATCCGTTGATGGACCGAGTTCAGCCGGTGCTCCGATCCGCAGCTCGAAATCAAGCCGCGCGGCCGCATGCACAAAGGACGTCGCGACATTGTTCGCGTCCCCGACCCACGCAATGCTGCGCCCTGCAACAATCCCGCCGAGCGACTCTTCCAGCGTCATGAGATCCGCGATGATCTGGCACGGGTGACTGCGATCGCTCAGCCCGTTGATGACCGGCACCTGCGCCGCCGCGGCAAACGTCGTCAGCGTCTCGTGCTTGAGAACGCGCAGCATAACGACATCGACGTAGCGCGACATGACCTGCGCCGTATCTTCGATGCTCTCACCACGCCCCAACTGCAGATCGTCGCGATTGAGCAGGAGCGTTTCGCCGCCGAGATGGCGCATCGCCACGTCGAATGAGATTCGCGTGCGGGTCGACGGTTTCTCGAAAATCATTGCGAGAACGCGGCCGGAAAAGTCGGCATCGGGCATCGGCCCACCGATCCCGGCAATCTGCGCAAGTTTTTGCTCCATGCCAGGCTCGACGCCGACGCGCGACGCGGCACGCGCACGTTTCATCGCATGCGCGTTGTCGAGAATGGTCCGCAGGTCGGCACGCGACAGCTCGGAAACATCAAGGAAGTGTCGAAGGCTCATCGCTGCGCTATTCCGCCACCGTCGCTGTGAC
>JBCAXC010000237.1:0-4396 GCA_038534255.1 Pseudomonadota bacterium | reverse complement strand
GTCGACGAACGCGGCGACACCTTCATCCGCACCGCCATCCGCACCACTGGTCTTGCTCTGCGGATTGGACGTGGCGGCAGAGGCGCTGTTGCCAAGACCAATCTGGGCGCCGCGCAATGGCTCGACGACATCCGCGCGCAACTCTGCGAGATCCACACCGAACCCCGGATTGATGGTTTCGATCCTGTCGCGGAACAGACGCGCGAGGTGTTGCGGATCGCGACTGGCGCGCGCCGTTGCGATGGCGGCTGACGAGACGCCGCCATCGGCGTGCCAGACGGCGAATGTCAGACGCGTGGCGCCTTTGCCGTCGGCTTCCATCATGCCGGTCAGGCGCGTGAGCAGATCTGCAAGCGCGTGGGTAAAACTTTCAGTGGCGAGGAGCGGTTCGGGGAACGGTTGCTGGACGGTGTAAGCGGGTGGCGGGACGCGGGGGACAATCGGCTCACGCACCTCGCCATGGGCCTGATCGAGACGGAGCAGCACCGCGTCGCCGATCTCTCGCGAGGGGAAGCGGCGTTTGAGGGCGCTGCGTGGCATCGCGCGGAGCGCCCCGATGTGGCGCAGGCCAAAGCGGTGCAACATGTAGATCGTCTCGGGCGCGAGGCGGAGCGCTTCGACGGGCAAGCGGGCAAGCGTTTCGGCAGCGCATCCCGGTGGAATGACCACGCGCTTCGGCGACGACGTTTTGCGCGCGATGGAGGGGGGTGTCTCTTGCGTGAAACGCGCGGCGGCGTGTGCGGCACCTGGTGTCCCGGCAAGCGCAACATGATGCTGGAAGCCAAGCCGGGTGAGACGTGCCGAGAGATCGTGGAGGCATTTTTCCTCTCCACCAAGAAGATGCGTGGCACCGGTGACATCCAGCCAGATACCATCGTCACCATCGATTGCGACATGGGGCGTGTAGCGCGTGGTCCAATCCGCAAGCCGGGCGAGCAAACCGGCTTGCGCCCCCGCATCGACTTCACGTGTTGCAAGATCAGGCACGAGGGCGCGCGCGTCTGCGAGACGCATCCCGGAGGTTAGACCTGCCGCTTGTGCCACTCTATCCGGAGCCGCAATCCGCACGCCGCCCGCTTCGATCGAGACGAGTGCGAAGGCTCGGGGCGTCGTCGGCGCAGCGGACGCGGGCGAAGTGTCCTCAGGCGGCGAGGCGGATGATGCGGGGGCTGTCTGCGTCTGACTGCGGCGGCGATACCACTCCAGCGTGTCGAGAGGAAAATTCTTCAACCAGATCGAGACGATGCGTTTCATGTGTCCACTCCACACGCCAGCGCCCCGGACGGCCGCCGCGGCTGCGCTCGAGCGCGACCGACCAGCAGGGATTTCCGGGGGCGGCTTTCGACAAAAGGCAGGGTCTGCTGCGGGCCGCGGCAATGCGCCAGCGGGTGGCGGCTGCGGTTGCGGCATGATCGTCATGCGGACGGAGCAACAGCACCGCCGTGCCGCCAGTGGCCGCAGCCAGCGCGAGGCGACGGCTCTCCGTAAAACTCACATGACCGACCTGGGCCATGATCGCAGTGAGACCCGGCGTGCGTGCACCTTCCTCGACCGCCCAGAGCACATCGCGCACAGTCGCGGCTTCCACGCAGATCAGGTTTGGAGCCCATCCGCCCTGATGTGCACGCCGGGGCGCAAATCCATCCAGGCCGCGGGCGTACAGTCGGCCAAACTCACCGGCATCCCGTGCGGCCTGACACCACAAAATCGCCGCGTGGTCGACATGGCTCGACGCCTGCGTGAGCCGGGCCAGCAACGCGAGTGCAAAGGCGCAGGCGGCTGGTTGATCCCGATAGGTGACGCCAGTGATTTCGTGCACCCCACTGGGGTCGAGCATGCCACGCGGATCATCCAGGCTTGTTGTTTTTTCTCCTGCATTCGGTGTCACACGCGGCAGGTGGATGTCGATGTTTGCGCATCCCGTTGCCCAGATGCCGGGACGTTCCTGAGCCTGATTCTCTATGGCAGCAGCTTTGCTTGCAGCGGGCGACGACGGAGTAAAAATATCGGCACGCGCTACGGCCGCAGGCGTTGCGAACCGACGCTCAGTCCAGTCCAGCATCCCACGCAGTTTCGACAGTGTTTTGTGTCTGCAAGCTTTCTGGCCGACCTGAGATACGGATGGATACGGTGCCTTCGGCTGCACGTCTCTCGCAGCGCTTGCGGCCGTCTCCACGAGCGGCTCCGAAAGGTTTTGCGCCATCTGGCTTCACTCCGTTACGCAAGCCGCCCCTCCATCTCTCCAGCGAGCAAGCAGGTTCGTTAGCGCGCGCAGCTTTCAAAGCTGCAGCAGCGCATCGATCTGCGGGCATGCGGATGGCCTCACCGCCCACACACATGGGCAATCAACATGGGCGATCAAAAAGGCGCACCAGCTTTGCTGTTTCAGCAGGGCGGTTGTCGTCAGGTTCGGAGGAGAGAGTTAGAACAAAACAGGAACTTCGTCAAACTGAAAATGCACCGTCGATGGCGGCGATGCGTCACTACTCGACACCTACCACAATGACGATGCTCGCAATGCCAGCCTCGAGACGGTGCGCCCGGGCGGCCTGATAAGCCTCGGACTCCCAGCAGGCGACCGCCGCCTCCATAGACGGAAACTCCGTCACGACGTTCCGTGTGCGCCCCTCGCCTTCCATCTGGCGATGCTGGCCGGCGCGCGCGAGGAATTTTCCTCCGTGATCCGCAATCACACCCGGCGCGGCGGCGGCATACTTCGCATAGTTTTCGGGGTCGGTGACGTCGACGGAGGCGATCCAGTAGGCTTTGGGCATCAGACTTCCAAGTTTAAAAGGCGACACGGCTTACACGCCGATGAGCTTGCCACCGTCGCCGCCATGACGCCACACTCGCCACCATGCAAACACCCACACATCTGCTCGTCGCTGCTGCCGTTCTTGCTGCCCCGCAGGCGCCGCGTCGCAACACTGCGCTGATCGCCGGGGCGCTGCTGCCTGATCTTTCGATCTATGTGCTGTTTGCCTGGTCGAAGATTGCGCGCATCCCGGAGCGGCAGGTCTGGGACGTCATCTATTGGCAGGAGCCCTGGCAGACGCTCTCGGCCCTCTCGAACTCGGTGCCGCTGTGGGGGCTGGTTCTGGCCATGGGGATGTTGGTGGCGCGGTCGTGGCGCACGGCGGGCATCCTGATCGTCGTGACGGCAGTCGCGGCGTTGCTGCATCTGGCGCTCGACTTTCCCTTCCACCACGACGATGCGCACAAGCACTTCTGGCCGCTTACAGACTGGCGGTTTGCGTCACCGCTCAGCTATTGGGATCCGGCACATCACGGGCGGAGCGTTGCAATTGCGGAGGTCGCGCTGGCGGTCGGTTGCGTGGTTGTGCTGTGGCTCCGGTTCGCGTCGTGGCGCGTTCGGGGGATACTGGTCGGCGCGCTCACCGCGTATGTCGCTGTGCCACTTTATTTCCGGCTTGCGTTGGGATGACGCGGAGCGATGTCCGGGTTGGCTGTCATGATTGGACTGTGCCCTGCCGCGCGGCTTGGACGAACGCCTTGAGCAGGCGGCGTTGGGCCGGGTGATAGAATAAAAACTCCGGATGCCACTGCACACCGACGCAGAACCGCTCGCCCTGTCGCTCAATCCCCTGCACGATGCCGAACTCGTCGTTTGCGACCTCGATCATCCCGTCGCCGAGGCGATCCACCGCCTGATGGTGGAGGCTGTTGACCTTCAGGTCCGTGCGCCCGAGCGTGCGCGCAAGAAACGACCCCTCGGCTATCGTAACCGGCATTTTCGGGAAGACGGTCCGGTCGCGCGGTTTTGCGGCGAAGGATGTGTAGATATCCTCATGCAGGCTGCCGCCATGGTAGACGTTCAGCATCTGCGACCCGCGGCAGACGCCGAGGATCGGCAGCCCACGGCGCGTCGCATCGTCGAGCGCCGTCAGTTCCATGTCATCGCGCTCCGGGTCGATCCGTTCGACAGGGACCGGCGTTCCGCCATAGAGCTCGACATCGATATCCTCCCCGCCGCCGACCAGCAGGCCATCGACGCCTGCCAGATTTCCGGGGCGAACGGGTGCGGTGATCCGACGTGACCGGGCGCCAGCCAAGGCGAGCGACAGCCAATTGAAGAACGGCATGAAAGGCTTTCCGCCCCGCGACTCGGTGACGGCGATCAATGGGCGTGATGACATCAGGACAGCCAGTCCGCAGCTCTGGCCGCCCAGAGTTTCGGATTTTTCTCCCGCAGCGCAAGATAGGCGACCGCCATTTCCTCAAGCTTTGCCCGGTCTTGCGCGAGATGCTCGACCTGGACCCAACGGTTCCATTCATCCTGCAGCGGCGTGCTGCTCGCGCTCAGATTGAAGTTCGGGAGCCGGTAGTGGAACGTTGGGCGTTGCCCGATGAGCGGATCGGCAAACGCCCAACGTTC
>JBCAXC010000236.1:0-4412 GCA_038534255.1 Pseudomonadota bacterium | reverse complement strand
GTTCCGGCCATGGGACTAGAAGGTGACTTCACCCGTCCGGTTGTGGAGATTTATCTGAACGGGCCGGAACCTGCACATCTGCAAGGTCGCGGAGCGCCGGGCCCATTCCCTGATAAGGCCCTTCAAAGAGGGTGACGGCATAGGGTCCGCCCGGGAGCGTTTTTAGTCCGATATCGAAACCTGGATCACCATCCACCCGCGCATGCATCTCGATACACGCGTCATAGCGGATCTCTGATGGCGTCGTGTGTTCCGGATGATCCCAGCTTGCGCCGATCACCCGCTTGACCTGCGGCGTGTGCCCCTTTTCGTTCACCCACGCCCAGAGCGTCTGCCAGGCCTCCATCGCCGAGGTTTCGTAGGGCCCGTAACGCCGCACGAACACGACATCGCGATCAACAAACTCTTCGATCCGCACATCTGCCATCTTAAGTCTCCTCCTCGTCAAGTTTCGCGCGCACCGCCTGCAAGTCCCGCCATGCCATCTTCTTCGCGAGCGGCGTGCGCAGCAGGTAGGCCGGATGCAGCGTCGGGATCGCGGCAACGCTGACGCCAGCGACCTCGAGCGTTTTCCATGTCCCGCGCTGCTTCATGATGCTCTGGGTGTTCTCGAGCAACGTGTTTGCCGCCGGTCGTCCGAGGATCATCAGCACCTCGGGCTTCACGAGCGCGATTTGCCGCTCGAGGAACGGGCGACACACCAGCGTCTCCTGCGGCGTTGGATTGCGGTTTCCGGGCGGGCGCCAGTAGACGATGTTGGTGATGTGCGTTTCTGCTTCGCCAAGACCGATCGCGGCCAGCATCTTGTCGAGCAACTGCCCCGCCGGTCCGACAAAGGGTTGGCCTGCCAGATCCTCGTCCCGTCCAGGCGCCTCGCCGACGACCATGAGCCGGGCATCCGCCGCGCCACGCGCAAAACAGAGCGACTTCGCCGTTGCTTTCAGTCCGCATCCGTTGAAGGCTGCGAGAGAGGCCTCCAGTGCCGCGAGACCCGGAGCCGAAGCCGCTGCCTCACGCGCAGCCAGCGCCGCCTCGTCCGGTGCCGGTGTTGCTGCCGGAGGACGCACAGGCGCCCGCGACGACGGGGCCGAAGCCGCACGTGGCCCTGCAGGCATTGGCGGAGTAGCAGGTGCCGCGGTGGCCGACCTGGGCGCACGCTCAGCACTAGGAGCCTGACGCCCCGCCGCATCATCGTACCAGTCGCACGCCGTATCACCGACACCGAGATCGACGCCGAGCGCCATGTGCCAGTCGAGGTAGGCCTCGGCCGTAGCGCGCAGGTCTGATGATGGCTCGGTGGTATCCATGCCGCAGATGTATCCTCGCCGGCGCCGCATCGCCATGCTTTTCGGTCCTGCCAACCATCGCCGCACCGTGCGATGACGCACTGGCATCGAGCCACGCACAACGCGAGGAGAAACCACAGCGATCACCCGGCGCATATGCCCGCTTGACCGCCTGCCTGCCGCCTCCTAGTCAGCCTGATTACAAGGCGCAGACCCGCCGCGCGCTGAGCGCCGGCGACGCAGGACAGGACGAGAGTGAAATGGCTGAGAACGGATCCGCCAACGGCGCGGCCAATGGTGTGGCACGCGACGACCGTGAGGCCATGGATGTCGACGTCGTGATCGTCGGCGCGGGTCCGGCCGGCATCTCCGCCGCAATCCGGCTCCAGCAACTTGCGCAGGAGAACGACGAGGAACTGATGATCGTCGTCCTCGAAAAGGCGTCCGAGGTCGGCGCGCACATCCTGTCAGGCGCCGTCATCGATCCGGTCGGCATCGACGCGCTCATCCCGGACTGGAAGGAAAAAGGCGCGCCAATCACCACCGAAGTCACTGACGACCGCTTCCTAGTACTTGGGCCCGCCGCCGATCTCCGCCTGCCGAATTTCCTGATGCCGCCGCTGATGTCCAACCACGGCAACTACATCGTTTCGCTCGGCGAAGTGACAAAGTGGCTGGGCGAGCAGGCCGAAGCCATGGGCGTCGAAGTCTACGCGGGCATCGCGGCGTCCGAAGTGCTCTACGAAGGCGGCAAGGTCGTCGGCGTTGCGACCGGCGATCTCGGCATCACCCGCGACGGCGAGCAGGGACCGGGCTTCACACCGGGCATGGAGCTGCGGGCGAAATACACGCTCTTTGCCGAAGGCGTGCGCGGCTCGCTCTCGAAGGAGGTCATTCGCACGTTCGATCTCGCGAAAGACAGCGACCCGCAGAAGTACGGCATCGGGATCAAGGAGCTGTGGGAGGTCAAGCCGGAGCACCACAAACCGGGTCTCGTCCAGCACTCGTTCGGCTGGCCGCTCGACGCCAAAACCGGCGGCGGCTCGTTCCTCTATCACTACGGCGAAAATCTCGTTTCCGTCGGCTTCGTCGTCCACCTGAACTACGAGAATCCGTACCTCTCGCCTTACGAAGAGTTTCAGCGCTTCAAGACCCACGAAGCGATCCGCGATGTCTTCGAAGGTGGCAAGCGCATCGCCTATGGCGCCCGCGCTATCACCGAAGGCGGCTTCCAGTCCATCCCGAAACTCGCATTCCCCGGCGGCGCGCTGCTCGGCTGCTCGGCAGGCTTCGTCAACGTCGCGCGGATCAAGGGCTCACACAACGCCATCCTCTCCGGCAAGATGGCCGCCGAAGCCGCTTTCGACGCGCTCAAGGAAGGCCGCCAGCATGATGTGCTCGCCGCTTATCCGGATGCGCTGATGAAATCAGACGTCGCGAAAGACCTGAAAAAGGTCCGAAACGTCAAACCGCTCTGGACGAAGTTCGGCACGCTGCTCGGTGTGCCGCTCGGCGCGCTGGACATGTGGCTGAACACGATCATCCCCGGCGGCCTCTTCACGATGCGCCATAAAAAAGCCGACCACGAAGCGCTCAAACCGGCCGCCGATTGCAAACCGATCGTCTACCCGAAAGCCGACGGCAAACTCACCTTCGACCGGCTGACCAACGTCGCGTTTTCCGGCACGAACCACGAGGAAGATCAGCCGATCCACTTGAAGGTTCAGGACGATCGTCTGCAGAAAATCAGCGAGTACGAGATTTTCGACGGCCCCTCAAACCGCTATTGCCCTGCCGGCGTTTACGAATGGATCGCCGACGACGAAAACGGCGGCGTCAAGTTCCAGATTAATTCGCAAAACTGCGTCCACTGCAAAACGTGCGACATCAAGGACCCCAACCAGAACATTAACTGGACCGTCCCGCAGGGCGGCGAGGGGCCGGTCTACCCGGGAATGTAGTGCGGTTCGGCCGGTCGTGATGAGGGGCCCGTCGTTATGTTCAAAGCGAACGCGCCATTCTCGTATCGAGATGACGACGCCGTACCTGACTTCGTCGCCGGTGACGCGTTCACAGTCATGGACGCCCACTGCGCATTGTGCGCGCGCGGCGCACGCTGGATCGCCCGCAACGATCACGCGCACGAGTTCACGATCATTCCGATGCAATCGGATGTCGGCGCAGCGTTGCTGACGCACTATGGGTTGGACCCGGCAGATCCGGTGTCATGGCTGTTCGTCGACAACGGCCGCGCTTCCACATCGCTCGACGCCTACATCCGCGTCGGTCAGCGACTTGGTGGTGTATGGAGAGGGCTAAGTGTTCTCCGCATCATCCCCACACCGCTGCAGGATGTTCTCTATCGGTTCGTCGCCAGAAACCGCTATCGGATGTTCGGCACCGCCGATCTCTGCAGCCTTCCCGACCCCGACGTGAAAGCACGGTTGCTGTCTTGAATGGCGCTGCGTTGATTTGTGAGCTGTGACGCGGTTGAGGTCACAGGCCGATTTGGAGCGACGTGGCCTGAACGGCAGACGATGGACGATCCTGCATCCGCCCGCTACTCGGCATATGTCATCGGCAGCACCGTCGTATCCTTGATCTCCTGCATGACGAAGCTCGCGGTCACGTCGGCAAGTTGCACGCGCCGGATGAGCTTTTGGTAGAGCGCATCGTACGCCTCGACATCGGGCACGCGCGCGCGGATCAGATAGTCGAGATCGCCGGATGTCCGGTAGACGCTGAGGATCTCTGGGAGCGATGACACCGCTTCGGCGAAGCTCTCCAACCAGTCCGGATCGTGCGCATTGGTGCGCACGGCTATGAAGACGCAAAGCCCCAGATTGACGTGTTTGGGATCAACGAGCGCAACGCGCGCCCGGATGAGACCGGCATCTTCAAGGCGTCGCACGCGAGACCAGCACGCATTGCGTGAAAGACCAACGCGCTCGCCCAACTTCTCAAGGCTTTCGCTGGCGTCCGTCTGGAGCGCGGTCAGCAGCTTTCGATCTATCTCATCCAAGGCGCATATCTCAGGAAAAAATCCCATAAACATATCAATAATCATGAAAAATTGGGAAGAAAGCAAACGTCAACGCTGATATTGTCTCCGCAATAGAACCAAAC
>JBCAXC010000235.1:0-4429 GCA_038534255.1 Pseudomonadota bacterium | reverse complement strand
TTCCGACGTTCAGCGACATCGAGTCGGGCCGGGTGAACGTCAGCGATTTGCGGCCCGTCAATGTCATGCAATTGCTTGGGCGCGCGCCGGTGCCGCCACTTGAAGATCTGCTGAATGCCGCGGTGCGCGACAAGGTGGTGATGATTACCGGTGCTGGCGGTTCGATCGGCTCTGAACTGTCGCGCATGACGAGTGGACTGGGGCCGCGCAAAATCATCCTCTTCGAGGTGTCCGAGACGGCGCTTTATGCCGTTGAGCGGGAGTTGCGAGAGCTGGAGGCGGCGTTCAATGCCGGGCTCACGGACATCGAGACCGATCGCGAGGGCACGGTCTACGAGACTGACCTCAGTCGGGCCGGCGCGAAGTTTCCGGAAATCGTGGCTGTCCTCGGGTCGGTGACAAGCGCGGACGACCTGGCGCGTGTATTTTCGAACGAGCAGGTCGACGTGATCTATCACGCGGCCGCCTACAAACATGTGCCGATCGTCGAAGACAACATGGCGGCGGGGGTGCGCAACAACAGCATTGGAACGCTGCGGCTTGCGGAAGCTGCGAATGCCGCGAAGGTCGATCAGTTCATCATGATCTCGACGGACAAGGCCGTGCGTCCGACCAACATCATGGGCGCCAGCAAACGCCTTGCGGAACTGGTGCTGCGCAGTCTCGCGCGCGACCCCGTAACCCATACGCGCTTCAGCATGGTGCGGTTCGGCAATGTGCTCGGATCTTCAGGTTCGGTCGTGCCGCTATTTCACAAGCAGATCGCGGCAGGTGGGCCAATCACGGTCACGCACCCGGATATCCTGCGTTATTTCATGTCGATCCCGGAGGCTGTGCAACTCGTCATTCAGAGCGGTGCGATGGCCGAACAGGGCGCGCTTTATGTGCTCGACATGGGCGAGCAGGTGAAAATCGTCGACCTCGCGAAGGCGATGATCAACCTCGCTGGGCTCAGTGAGCGCACGCCTGACAATCCGGACGGGGATATCGAGATTTCGTTTGTTGGGCTGCGACCGGGCGAGAAACTTTATGAAGAGCTGCTCATTGACGGCAATTCCGAAAAAACGCGTCATCCGAGTATCGGGCGACAGATCGAGCCGCTGCCGGAGTTGGATGCCCTGTTCCGCGGGCTTGAGCAGCTTGAGCAAGCGTTCACCTCGTCTGATGCGAACGAACGGGTCAAACATCTGATCACGGAACTGGTATCAGACTATCACCCGCCACAGCACCACTCCGATGACCGGGTCATCCCGTTTCGTCGCGCTGTCTGACTTGTTGTGGAGATCGCTGTCGGGGCAGTTGCGGAGTGCTCTGAAAAATATGGTAAACAAACGTGTATGGCGTTCGTGTACAACTCATGATGTGATGCGATCGTAGACAAACGGAAGAGTTCGGGGGGACTTGTCCAATGATCTTCAGAGACGATGTCATCTTTCTCATTGATGAGTATGTCGCGCGGTTTGGCGAAGCTCCGGCTGGCCTGAACCGCCAGCGGTTTCCGTCGCGGCGCGACTGGTTGTCGATCACGCGCGCAATACGCGTATCGCTCGATACCGACATGCCGATCCGCGCTCCGCTTGAGCTGTCGCAGGCAGCCTAAAACCGCCACGTTTGTCACAACCGGGCGCTGATACGGTGGCCGTCGTTCTACTCGGCGGTTCACGCTGCGTCGGCTGACACCCCGAACTGTAAATCATGCAGCTTGTTGTAGAGCGAGCGCTCGGCGAGCAGTTCGGCGTGCGTGCCTTGCTCGACAATCGACCCTTCTGAAACCACACAGATCTTGTCGGCACCGCGGATCGTCGAGAGGCGGTGCGCGATGATGATGCTGGTGCGGTTCTCGAGCAGGCGATCCAGCGCATCCTGGACAAGCCGTTCGCTCTCACTGTCGAGAGCGGATGTCGCCTCATCGAGGAGGACAATGGCCGCGTCTTTCAGCAGGGCGCGGGCAATCGCGACACGCTGTTTCTGGCCGCCCGAGAGCTGCGCGCCATTCTCCCCGATGTCGGTGTAATAGCCTTGCGGAAGCGCGGAGATAAAGTCGTGGGCGTTGGCAGCCTTTGCCGCCGTGATCATCTCATCCTGCGATGCCTCAGGGCGGCCATTCATCAGGTTCTCGCGCACCGTGCCTGAAAAGAGGTAGGTGTCCTGGCCGACATAGGCGATCGCGTCACGAAGCGATCTGAGCGTGATCGCGTCGATCGCGTGGCCGTCGATCTGGATCTTGCCGGACTGCGGATCATAAAGGCGCAAGAGTAGCGCCATGATCGTGCTCTTGCCGCCGCCGGAGGGGCCGACGAGGGCGCAGGACGTGCCGGCGGGCACATCGAATGACAGGCCCTTCAGGATCGATTTTTCTGGCTCATAGGCAAACGATACATCGTCAAACCGGATGTTGGCGCGTGAAATCCTGACCGCTTCGGCGCCCGGTGCGTCCGAGAGCTGGACCGGACGGTCGATCAGCTCGAACATCAGGCGCACGCCGATTAGGAACGCCTCCATGTTGACTTGCAGTCGCGCCAGGCGCTTCGCGGGTTCATAGGCGAGCAGGAGCGCCGTGAGGAACGACATGAACGCTCCAGGGGTCTGCCCGCCTTCGATGATCATCCAGCTCGAGACGAGAATCACGCCGGCAATCGCGACGCCGCCCAGTGTTTCCATGAGAGGGCTGGTGCGGGCCGAGAGATGCGCGATCCGGTTGGCGCGATCTTCGACGCTCTCGATCGCTTCGAACATCCGCCCGCGCATGGCATCTTCGAGGTTGAATGATTTGACCACGCGGATGCCTTGCACCGTCTCCTGCATGGCCATGACGATGCGCGAAAGAGAGAAAAACTCAGCTTTGGCTACGCGACGGACTTTGCGGACCAGCGAGACGATGCCGACGATGGCGATCGGTGCGACGGTCACAGCAAGAAGCGACATCACGGGCTGCATCCAGACCATGACGCCGATCAGCGCGATTAGCGTGAGGAGGTCGCGCCCGATGCTGGTGACGAGGAGTGTGAGGGCGTTCCGTGCGGCCTGTGCGTTGTGGGAGAACTGCGTCACCAGCAGGCTGGATGCATGCTCGTTGAAGAACTCCATGCCGTGCGCGAGGACGGCGTTGAACATCTGGCGTTGTTTCTGCGCCACGATGGCATTGCCGATGCGGCTCAGGATCACCGTTTGCCCGAATGAGGCGAGACCCTTGATCAGAAAGATCGCCATCACGATGCCCGCGATAATCCGGGTCTTGGCGACATCGCGGTCGACGACAACTCCATTGACGACGTCGCGCATGATGTAAGCGCTGAGCGCCGTCATCGCCGCCACGATCGCCATCAGGCCGAAGGCAACGGCGTAACGCTTCCAATAAAGCGGCACGCTCTCGCGGATAAGACGCTTGATCAGCGGCCAGCTGTCTTCCTCGAGATTGCGCGTGAGTTTGGCTGTAGCGGCGTAGCGCAGGCGGGCAAGGGCGCCGGTGGGAAGAGCGGTCGCGTCTCCCGCAATCGCCTTCGTCGCTCTCGCGGCTTCGACGTCCTGCTGTTCGACAGCGGGAGGTGTGGTCTCTGCTGCTTCAGTGGTTGGCGCGCTGGATGTCGTCATCTTGCAGCTCAGCTCGCGATCAGCGCGGGTCGATCGTCAGTGGTGCGCGTCGCGGCGCATTCGGATCGTCGGATCATGCAACACACCGACGTGCTCTGCTGAGCCCTAGCACGGTCATTGAACAGATCGGAAGGGCTGGTGTTGCTGCAAAGCCGCGTCCGAACGCGCTGATATGTCTGCGATTTCCCGCCGCCACTCATCGAATGTGACGAACAGCCGTCTTGTCTCAGTCGGAGCGACTGAACGGGTTGGTATTGTTATGGGTGTTCAGGATCGCGGTGCCCGGCTTGATGCTTGAGCTGTTCAGTTTGACTTTCGCACTTGCCGGGTTCCGCTTGATCCGCCGGTTGCGCGCGGGCAGCGCTTTCAGCGCGCGGCGGGCGATCTTGATCCGTTTCTTGTCACCGCTGGCGCGTGCCGCAATCAGATCGTCATAGCGCTTCTTCAGGTTTTTACGCGGTGGTGAGTAGGACGAGGTCTCGAGGTGGACGACCTTGAAACCGTTCTTGCGCAGCGCGCGCAGAAATCCGGGCACAGCGGCCGCGGTCGTGCGTTTGATGTCGTGGAAGAGGACGATGCCCTTGCCGCGCTTCTTCAGCCGGTTGATCGTGTGCGAGATCATCCGCGCCGGGCTGTAGCCGCGGGTATCACGGCTGTCCACGTCGATAGAGAAGGCTGCGATATCGCGAGATTTCAGATGCGTCTCCATGACCCCGGTGCGCCCGAGATACGGAAAGCGAAAGAGCGGCGAGATCTTCTGTTCAGCGGCCGCTTCGATTGCAGCGATGCCCCGTTCGATCTGGTCAATCGCAGCGGCCGCTGAACAGAAGATCTCGCC
>JBCAXC010000234.1:0-4448 GCA_038534255.1 Pseudomonadota bacterium | reverse complement strand
GCACCCCAAGGATTTCACGCCTGTGTGCACGACGGAGCTCGGCTACATGGCGGGCCTGCAGGATGAGTTCGCCAAGCGTGGCGTCAAGATCATCGGTATCTCGGTCGACCCCATCGAAAGCCACCACGAGTGGAAGGCCGACATCAAGGACGTGACCGGCCATGCCGTGGACTATCCGCTGATCGCCGACCCGGAACTCAAGGTCGCGAAACTCTATGACATGCTGCCGGCGAGCGAAGGTGACACGTCGCAGGGCCGCACCCCGGCGGACAATGCGACCGTGCGGACCGTCTTTGTCGTTGGACCGGACAAAAAGGTAAAGCTGCAACTCACCTACCCGATGACGACCGGCCGGAACTTCGACGAAATCCTCCGCGCGATCGACTCGATGCAGCTGACGGCGAAGCATCAGGTCGCGACGCCGGCCCAGTGGCAGCCGGGCGACAAGGTCATCATCACTGCGGCCGTCAACGATGAGGACGCCAAAGAGCGGTTCGGCGGCTTCGAACAGCCGAAACCGTACCTCCGCTTCACCGAACAGCCGAAGGGCTGAGGCCGACACACACGGCACGGATGGTCGCGTTCACGCGTGGCCACCCGTCGCCGCGTGGATATAGGCAGTCGGAACCCTCCTATCCCCGCAGATCACAGGCCCGCATGAGCGACACCAAAACTCCAGAGCAATCGCCGCTTGAGCGTCTTGAGGCACTGCTCAAGGCAACTCGCGGAGAAAAATTGCCGCCGGTGCACAAGTGGGATCCGCCAGCGCGACCGGATATCGGTCTCGCCATCTCATACGACGGGTCCTGGAGCTATCAGGGTGACCGCATCGAACGCGGTGAACTCGTTCGGCTGTTTTCGACCGTGCTACGGCGCGAAGTAGACGGCGGGTACTTCCTCGTGACACCGGTCGAGAAGGTTCCGGTGACCGTCGAGGAAACACCGTTCGTGGTGGTCGAAATGCAGATCCGAAGCGCGGGGCCGGAGCAGGATGTCTTGCTGCGCACCTCGGTCGACGACGTGATCGCCGTCTCGCCGGTTCACCCCATCCGCTTCGTCGCGGAACCGCCCGATGGTGGTCTGAAACCAATTGTCCACGTCCGTGATCGTCTGGAAGCGCGGGTCAATCGCCCAGTCTACTACGAACTGGTCGAGGCCTGCTCTGTGACGCCGCACGAGGGCGAAGATCATTTCGGTCTCTGGTCATCCGGCACATTTTTCGCGATGGCCCGCGCCGCGGACATCCCCGGTCTCATGGAAGACGAGGACACGTGAGCCGCGCACCTGTCTCAAGCGGTTTGGCGCGCCAACCTGCCAAGTCTTCCGCCATACCTGATGCCGTGGGAGAAAGGTGCGGCGAGAGATCCGCGGCATTGGGCGACCTGGAGACATTCGCAGCGCATGCCACGTCCTGCCTGCATGCGCGCCCAGCGGACAATGTGTTCGCCGTGACGTGTGGCCCCGTCCGTGGCGATCATGATCTGAACGCCGCCAACGATCTGGCGCAACTTCACCCGGCGCCGCGTCCCGCTGCCGTTCTCGTCCCCATTATCCAGCGCGCGGACGCGCTGCATGTAATCCTGACGCTCCGTGCAACGCATCTCCCGACCCACGCCGGCCAGATCGCATTTCCCGGCGGCAAGATGGAACCGGACGACACCGGTCCAGACCACACGGCATTGCGCGAGGCACATGAAGAGATTGGGCTGGAACCGGGTGCGGTCTCGACGCTCGGCTATCTGGACAGCTATCAGACAGGCACCGGGTTTCGCATTCTGCCGGTGGTCGCAACGGTTGCGCCGGACGTTGCCCTGACGCCCGATCCTTCAGAAGTCGACGACGCATTCGAGGTGCCACTCGCCTTTTTGATGGACCCCGCGAACCATCGCCGTCACGCACGGGAATGGAAAGGCGTACTGCGCCACTATTACGCGATGCCGTGGGAAAATCGCTATATCTGGGGTGCCACGGCTGGCATTCTGCGAAATCTTCAGGAGACGGTGTTCCCGACATGATCCGCGTTTTCATCACCGCCGCACTCCTGTTTTTGCTCCCCTTCGTGCTTTTCGCGATCTACGCGACGGTCGCGGACTTTCTGGCGGACACAGATGATCGCGACGCGTCCGGCGCTGTGAAAGAAAGTGCGTGGAGCAAGATTCCGCTCGGATGGCTGACGGCAATATCAACGCTGCTGGTCGCAGGAACCTTGATCTTCCTCGCGCTGACCGGGGCGGAAACCGGCAAACCCGGCGGCACATATTATCCCCCAACTGTGAAGGACGGCGTCGTCCAACCGGGATATGTCGAGTGAGCAGACCTATCAGTTGACCCCACCCGCAAACTGGGCCGACGCCGAAGCGCGGCTCAAAAACGCGGACTGGCATGCCGCGTCAATTGTGCAGCAAGTTTTCGCCGCGTTCGCGGCCAGCGGTGAAGAGTGCCGGGCGATCGGTGGCGCGGTGCGCGACACGCTGCTCTCGCGACCGGTCAACGATCTCGACTTCTCCACCACGGCAATCCCTGATGTCGCTGCGCGGATTGTGCGTGAGGCGGGCTTCACCGTGCATGAGACAGGTCTCGCGCATGGCACGATAACCGCCGCGCGCGACGGTGCTGCTTACGAAATCACCACCCTGCGCGCCGATGTGGAAACGGATGGCCGCCACGCAACAGTCGCCTTCACGACAGATTGGAGCGTTGACGCTGCCCGCCGGGATTTTACGATCAATGCATTCTCGTGTGACCGCGATGGCAAGCTGTACGATCCGGTCGGTGGCTTTGTGGACCTCGCCGCCGGGCGCGTGCGCTTCATCGGGGATGCCACAGCGCGTATCCGCGAGGACCGGCTGCGCATTCTCAGATTCTTCCGCTTCTCCGGGAGATACGCACGCGGCGCCCTCGATGCCGAAGCCTACGCTGCAATCGCGGAGGAAAAATCGGGCCTCGAACATCTTTCCGCCGAGCGGGTTCGCGCAGAACTGGTTCGTCTGCTCATCACACCGCGCGCAGCGGATGTTGTCGTAGCTATGGCCGGGCTTGGCCTCTTCGAGATCGTCCTTGGTCGCAGCGTTCAACCGGAAATCTTCTCGGCTCTCGTCGAGCTCGAAGCGACACATGCCATCACGCCGGAACCGATGCGGCGGCTGTCTGCACTGATGGCGTCGATGTCGTCACGGGATGTTGCGGACCTTCAGAAACGCTTGCGTCTGTCGCGGCAGGAGGCGGATCACCTTCGCGCCCTCTCGCGAGCCGCCACGGATCTGAGCGCCAAAACTGGGGGCGACCCGACGATTGGCGTCGCGCTTTACGAACATGGCGCGCCGGCCATCCGTGATGGTGTACTGCTCGTGGCTGCAAATGATCCGAATGCGTGCACTGGCTTGGCCCGGCGGCTGGCCGAAGCACAGGCGTGGCAGAAGCCCGAGTTCCCGCTCGACGGGTCAGATCTGATCGCCGCCGGTTTTGAGCCAGGCCCGGCGCTCGGCGTCGAACTGGCCCGGATCGAAGACGCCTGGATCGCGAGCGTTTTCACGCTCAGTGTCGAGGAGTTGCGCCGTATGATCCGCTCACCGAGCGATGATTGATCAAGCCTTCTGTGGCAGCACTCTCCGCAAGTCGGTGCTAAATCATTGAATTTGTTCGTGATTTTGTCATTGAATCGCGTAGCCTGTGGTCAACGACAATCAACAGGGAGCCATGCCATGGCGGATGCGCAATTGGTGCAGACTCTCAAAGGGTTCAGCCTCACGACGGCAGAAATCCTCTATCACCTGCCGGATCATCCGGCGCTGCTGCAGACGTTCGTGTGGCAGGAGTACGATCAGCACCCCAAGTTTCCGCGTCTCCTCAAGTTCCTCGATTTCTGGACCGAGAGCCTCGACGGCCCGCTGCACACTGTGCGCGTCGCTCACCGCAAACTTGTTGCGCCGGCAGAGTTGCGCCTGATCGAGGGCCAGTTTCGCCTGAACTGAGCACGGACCATGCGACGTCCGTTGCCGGATTGATGCGCCACCGCCCACGGTAGTGCTGCGGCGCTTGCGCGACTGCGTCCACAGGCTTTTCTGTGATGGGGTCCCGCACCGGAAAGAAAGTCCTCCAAAAGCCCCATTGCAGGCCTCTTCGAAGTTGATAGAAACGCGCCAGTCCGCAGCGCTCGCTCGCATGCCGAAGCGCGCACCAGTCAGGAGTGCGTACATTGCAAACCGTTGTCTGCATGAAGTGGGGCACGCGCTACCCTTCTGAGTACGTCAACCGCCTGTGGTCGATGATCTCGCGCCACACGGCCCGCCCGACGCGACTGGTCTGTTACACGGACGACGCGAGCGGCATCGATCCAGCGGTCGTCACTGCGCCCATCCCGGACATTAACATCCCGAACCGCGTAGCCATCACCGGATGGCGCAAGATCGCAATCTGGCGCGACGACCTCGAACATCTCGACGGCGATG
>JBCAXC010000233.1:0-4454 GCA_038534255.1 Pseudomonadota bacterium | reverse complement strand
CGCCGTCGCCGTCGCCAGCCGTTCGCACCGGGATGCAGAGACGGATGCCTGGCTCGTCGCGCACGACATCCGCGAAACCATCTCCACCGGGTCATCTCTGAAATTCTGTCTGATTGCCGCAGGAGAAGCGGATGTTTATCCGCGGTTCGGGCCGACGATGGAGTGGGATACGGCGGCCGGAGATGCTGTCTTGCGCGCGGCGGGTGGCCGGGTGGAGTGCACCGAGGGTCGGTTGTTTCGCTATGGCAAGCCGGGCTATCGTAACACCGCGTTCATTGCGCGAGGGAACGCCTGAGACTTCGTGCTGCGCTTCTGACGTTCAGGGCTCGATTGAGATTGTGAGCCGACCAAGGGCGGATCGGGCCTGCGTGAATGGCGAGCGCCCGGACGCTCGCGTATTTATTCTCTCCGACGTCATGGCCCAGCCTTGCGCACCGAACCGTGCTTCCACCTGTTCCCGAACCCAAGCGTCGGCCCGTGTCGCGCGTGCGGTTGTCCGGGATGGCTGCACGGTATCGCGCTCATGCGTTGCCAGTGCGCCGATGAGGTCTTCAATGCCGATGTTTGCTGTGGCGGAGACGGCCAGCTGCGGGATCGGCGCATCGTTGCCGGCACCGAGCGAGAGCGCGCCAGCAAGGTCACTCAGCGCTTGGCGGGCGGCACGACCGGTATCCGCTTTCGTGACGACAGCGATATCCGGAATCTCCATGATCCCGGCCTTCATGAACTGGAGGCTGTCGCCTGATCCGGGTTGGACACACAGCACCACCGTTTCGGCGACGCCAGAGACTGCCGCTTCGGACTGGCCAACACCGACGGTCTCCACGAGCACATGATCGTAGAGTGCGGCGAGCAGGGTGATGGAGGGAAATGCCAGTTGCGTCAGCCCGCCGAGCGCGCCGCGCGATGCAAGGGAGCGCACGAAGACATCGTCATCCTCGGCGCGGTTATAAAAGCGCGTGCGGTCGCCGAGCAGTGCGCCACCCGTGCGCCGTGATGAGGGGTCGACGGCGACTACGGCGACGCTGCGCCCGTCCTTGCGATAGCGCGTGATCATCGCATCGATGAGCGTGGATTTTCCGACACCCGGTGGGCCCGTCAGGCCGATGATGTGCGCGGTCTGGTTGGCCCAGGCCTCATCCAGCAAGGCGACCGTTGCCGGGTCATCCGCGCGTTCCTCGACGTGGGTCAGCGCGCGCGCGACCGCTGCTTTGCCATTGCCGCGCACATCGGCGAGCGCCTGAGGCGGCGGGGTTGCCACGCGCTGTACCATGTCGCGCGAAGCCTCAGGTGTCCTTGAAGTTCGGCGTGCGCTTTTCAATGAACGCCGCCATCCCTTCGCGCTGGTCCTCCGTGCCGAACATGGAATGAAAGACGCGCCGCTCGAACCGGACGCCCTCGGCGAGCGTCGTCTCATAGGCGCGGTTGACGCTCTCTTTCGTCATCATCGTCGCCGTCGTCGAGAACTCCGCAATTTTCTCCGCGATCTTCATTGTCTCTTCCACAAGGTCATCAAGCGGAACGACGCGACTGGCGAGACCGCTGCGTTCAGCTTCTGCCGCATCCATCATTCGACCCGTCAGGCACATGTCCATGGCCTTGGCCTTGCCGATGAAGCGCGTCAGCCGTTGTGTCCCGCCCGCCCCGGGCATGACGCCGAGTGTGATCTCGGGCTGGCCGAATTTGGCGTTCTCGGCAGCGACGATGAAGTCGCACATCATGGCCAGCTCGCATCCGCCGCCAAGCGCATATCCGGCGACTGCGGCAATCACCGGTTTGCGGCAGCGGGCGACGCGATCCCAGTTGCCCAGAAAATCCTCGCGATAGGCTTCGATGTAATCCTTGTCCGACATCGCCTTGATGTCGGCGCCTGCGGCAAAAGCCTTGTCCGAACCCGTGATGACGATGCAGGCGACATCGCTGTCGTCCTCGTAGCCGTCGAGCGCACGTTCCATCTCATTGACGAGGTCCGGGCTCAGCGCGTTGAGCGTCGACGGTCGATTGAGCGTGATGAGCGCGACGTTCCCCCGCGTCTCGGCGATGATGTGGTCATAGGCCATGGGCAAATGTCTCCGGGAGCAGCGGTCGGGCGAATCGGGGGACACGCAACGTTGGGCTAACGCTGGCAATTCCCGCAATAAAAACTTGAGCGCCCGGACTGGACGATCCGTTTGATGGTGCCCTGACACCCGTCGCGCGGACAGGGCGCACCTTCGCGATCGTAAACAGCAAACGTATGCTGAAAGTATCCGAGTGACCCGTCCGTGTGCGCGTAGTCGCGGAGCGTAGATCCGCCAGCGGCAATCGCTGCGTTGAGCACGTCACGGATCGCGGGCACCAGCCGGGCCACGCGCACGCCGCAGACGCTGCGGGCAAGGCGGCGTGGCGAAATGCGTGAATGGTACAGGGCTTCGCAGACGTAGATGTTTCCAAGCCCGGCGACCACGCGCTGATCAAGCAGGGCGGCCTTGATAGGCGTTGCCTTGCCGGCCAATGCGGCGTCGAGATGTGCGGCGTGAAACGCGTTGCCGAGAGGCTCCGGACCCATGCGCATGAAGTGTTTTGACGCTTCGAGATCGCTCGTTGTCACGAGGTCCATCATGCCGAAACGGCGATGATCATTGTAGATGATGCGGGTTCCGTCATCGAGATCGAAGACGGCGTGGTCGTGGACATCGAGTGTGTCGTCTGTGGCGTGAGCCATGCCGGTGCGCGCGTCTGTGGGGACCGCGTGGTGGAACGAGGCGGTGCTCTCGATACCGCCGCCGGTGGGCAACACCGTAACGCGGCCCGACATGCCGAGATGGACGATCAATGTCTCGCCGCTGTCAAGATCGATGAGGAGATATTTTGCGCGGCGTCGTACTGCTGTCACGCGTTGACCTTCGAGCCGGGCGACGAACCGCTCGGGGAAGGGCCATCTCAAATCCGGGCGTCGTTGTTGGGCGCGGGCGATCGTGCGGCCGGTCATCGGAGGTTCCAGCGCAGCGCGCACGGTCTCGACCTCGGGAAGTTCAGGCATGTGGCGCGTTCACTGTCCGGTGCTGCGGAAGCGCCAATAGACATCGCTGCCAAGCGAGACCGTCTCGAGGTCCGGGGTGCGCTGCGCCGGGGGACGTATGCCTGAGAGGAACAGCCTTCGGATGTCCTTCACGAGCTGGGAAGCTTCGGCAAACGTGTTGTGGTTGACAGATAAAAATCCCTGTTGCGTCGCTGAGACATCGATGGTGTCGACGCCGTTTACGACCACGGGTCCATCCTCCGGCACATCTCCTGCGCGCGCCACGCCGCCCGCATACTTCCGCGAAATCTGCAACGCCTTGTCATTCGCTGAGGCGTAGAGCGTGACGCCGTCGCTGATGCCCGAGATTTGCCTGGCCAGCCGTTTGAAGACATCGCGATCGACGTCGGGGGCAGCGAGGATGACTTGTGAGATGTTGTAATCGTGCTGTGGGCCGTAGCGGAAGCGCAGTTCGCGCAGCGCTTCAAGCAGCACATCATTGCCCATCGAGTGGGCGACCACGTGAATTTTTTCCGCATTGGTTTTTTGCGTCACGATTTCGATGAACTGTCGCAGGTGCTCGATGGCCTGACGTGCGCTCTGCTGGTCATACTCGTAACTCGAATAGCCGGCGGCTGAAGGCCAGCTGTAGAGAAACGGTGCGCCGTCAAAACGCATGTCGTAGACGAGTTGGGCGGTTCGGAAGAGTGCGGTGTCAAAATCGTTGTTGTAGCCGTGGACGAAAATGACGGCCTGGCGGGCGTAGTCGTCTCCGCTCGCCAGTTTGCTGTTTGCTGCGGAGATAAAATCCGCCTCGCTCAGCAGTCCGAGTTTTTGCACCGTGAAGTGCTTTGCCGGGTCTTCGGCCTGGCGATAGAGCGTGATGCCGACGATCGAAAGCTCCCACGGGCGTTCAACAAGACCGGGCTTGTGTGCTTTCGGGATTGTGACGGTCGACTGACCGAGTGTCAGTTTTCGCGCGCGACCGGCGCCGAATGAAACTTCGGTGGTGCCCGGTTGTGCGGAGGGTTCCGGGACGCGGTCCGTGCCGAACAGGATGTCGACGGTGTCGAAGCGCTCATCGACCGTGCTCGCAACTTCCTCGCTTGCTATGACGGGTGCGGGTGGCGGCGGCGAAGCGGGTGCTGGCCGCGCATCCGCGCTCTTTTTTGGCGGGGCGCTTGTGGTGCGGGTGCGCTGCTCTCGGGTCTCGCGTGTCGGCGGTACCGACTCGACGCCAGCTTCGTTCTCTTGGTCAGAGAAGACGTCATCTGCGGCAGATGCATCATTCTCATCGTTCGGGGCGGATGCTCCGGTCGGTGCCTGTGATAACTCAGGTGACAGTCCAGGCGCGAGGGCGAACCACGCCGGGATCGCGATCAACGCCAGAGCTACAAGCCATCCGGAGGATTTTGTGCCGATGCCAAGGCGTCTGCCGTAGCCGAACACAAAG
>JBCAXC010000232.1:0-4455 GCA_038534255.1 Pseudomonadota bacterium | reverse complement strand
GTCGAGGACGGGTTTCGGTTTCTGGGCCGAGGCGCCGTTGTCGAGATAGACGAGGGGTTTGTCGTAGATGTCACGATAGAGGATCGGGAAGTCCGTGCGCACGCGCTCGACGTCGAAGGTCGCCGGGGCCTGTGTCTCCATAACCGTCATTGTTGCATCCTCGTTTCGCTCACCGTCGGGCACCAAACCGGCCGCTTCATCCCGCGGACAGCCCGCTCAAGACTGTTCCGGATCGAGCCACTCTGCGGCCATGCCCATCAGTGCGGCATGCAGGTCTTCTTCATCCTCGATCAGCTCCAGCGCTTCGGCCACGAACGCCTGAATCAAAAGGGCGCGCGCCTTCTTCTCCGGGATGCCGCGTGCGCGGAGGTAAAACAGGAGATCTTCATCGATGGCGCCGGACGTCGAGCCATGGCCGCAGACCACATCGTCGGCGAAAATCTCCAGCTCGGGCTTTGAATCGAACTCAGCTTCCTCGGAGAGCAACAGCGCTTGCGCCATCTGCTTGCCGTCGGTTTTCTGCGCCTCGGGCTTGACCATGATCTTGCCCTGGAAGACACCTCGCGCCTGATCGTCGAGCACACCCTTGAACGTTTCGCGGCTCGTGCAGCCGGGGTGAATGTGATCGATGACCAGCGTCGTGTCGCAGTGCTGCGTGCCGCGCTGAAGATAGGCACCGTTGATGTGCGCTTCCGCGTCTGGTCCGTTAAACGTCAGGTAGACCTGGTTGCGGGTCAGCGCGCCGCCGGTGGTCATTTGCACGGCGTGATAGCTGGCCGACCCGGCGAGATCGACGACCCACGTCGCGAGGTGCGTCGTATCGGTGTTCTCCGCCTGCAGCTTGACGTGGCGGACGTTTGCGTTCGCGCCTACACCGACGTGCGTCACGGTATTCACCTGCGCGGGGGCATCCTCGAGCGAGACGTACGTCTCAATCAGCGTGACCGAAACACCGTCGGCGACGGAGAGCACGTTGCGCGTGATCGCCTGCGACGGGCTGCCCGCTTTCATGACGTGCACGATGTGAAGCGGACGTTCGGGCGTCGCCTGAACATGCATGGCAACGCCGTCGCTCATCAGCGCGGTGTTGAGCGCGACGGTCGTATCATGCGAAGGCACCGTCGGTAGCACGGCATGCATATCGGCAAAACAGTCATCATCCAACGCGCTTGCGAGCGGGGTAACCATCACGGCATCGCCGGCGGTCTCCGGGTTCGAGAGATGCGGCGCGTAGTGCCCGTCAACGAGCGTCATGCGTGCGGCGCCGGTCGCGAGCAACGGTGCGATCGCGGCCTCGACGGCCTGGACCGCGGCGTCATCCTCTGTGCTGAGCGGCAGCGCCTCTTTGATCGCCGCGCGCAGATCGGTGTATTTCCACTCCTCGACGCGACGGTTCGGCAGGCCGTGTGCTTCAAAACGCGCCATCGCGTCAGCGCGCACCTTCGCGACAGTCGCGTTTCCCGGCAGCGCATCATGCTGCTCGGCCCACGTGGAGATAAATCCCTCTTCGGCGGCGTTGCGTACCACGGTCAGCTTGGTTGCAGGTTTACCCATGGTTCAGGCTGCCTCATCGATGAAATCTTTGTAGCCTGACTCTTCGAGTTCCATCGCGAGTTCCTTGCCGCCGGTCTTCACGATGCGGCCCTTCGAAAGGACATGCACCTTGTCCGGCACGATGTAGTTCAGCAGGCGCTGATAGTGCGTGATGACGAGGAACGCGTTTTCCGGGCTGCGAAGAGCATTGACCCCCTCGGAGACAATCCGGATCGCATCGATGTCGAGGCCGGAATCCGTTTCGTCGAGCACGCACATCGATGGCTCGAGCATCGCCATCTGCAGGACTTCATTGCGCTTTTTCTCGCCACCTGAGAACCCGACGTTGAGCGGGCGCTTGAGCATGTCCATCGTGATATTGAGCTCACCAGCCTTTTCCTTCACAGCACGCATGAAGTCCGCGACCGTCAGCTCACCTTCTCCGCGTGCGGTGCGCACGGCATTCACGGCGGTGCGCAGGAATGTCATGGTCGCCACGCCCGGGATCTCGATCGGGTACTGGAAGGCGAGGAACACGCCGGCGGCGGCACGCTCGTCAGGAGACATCTCGATGATGCTCTCACCGTTCCAGAGAATATCTCCCTCGGTGATCTCGTAGTCGTCCTTTCCGGCAATCACGTACGAAAGCGTCGACTTGCCCGATCCGTTCGGGCCCATGATCGCGTGGACCTCACCCTTCGGCACGGTGAGATCGAGACCGCGCAGGATCTCTGTGTCTTCGTCCTCGATGCGGACATGGAGGTTTTTGATTTCAAGCATTGGGTTCGTTCCACGTGTCTATGCGGGGCCACCGATCCGGCGACGGTAATCTTGGAAATTCGGGCTGGCCGCCATGAGGTAACGGCGTCACCATCATTGGTTATGTTGCAGTTGGTGTCGTGCTCAGGGCTCGAACCGTTTGTTGTCCTGGTAGCGTCCGCTCTCGCGCGAAAACGCCATGCGGACGGCCATATAGAGACAGAAGAAAACCGCGAGGATCGGGAACGCGGCATGGATCACGATCTCGGCCATCGTACCGGTGTTTACCCGCGCGACGATGCCCGGCAGATACCACCAGACGATGCCCGCAGCGGCGAGCACGAATGCTGCGACAACAACCCAGCGACCTGTTCCCATCTTTTTTCTCCCGACTCATCGACGCTTCAGGATTATCCCCGGATTTTGTACAAGAGCAGACTGCCGATGCCGCCTGCGAGCACCGCCAGCCCGACATAAAACCCCCCGTTCATGCCCGCGGTGGCGAGACTGATCAGCGCGAGCGACAGTCCGAAGAACACCGCGAGGAAACCGCCAGCCCGCAGCGGTGGAGGTGATGTCGTCGAGGCCTTACGCGCCATGTCCGCGCTCCCGCATCATTATTTCCAGCGGCCCGATGGGGGCGGCAGCTTGATCATCACGCCAGCAATGCCGAGCCCGAGGATGGCAATGCCTGAGATCGTCACGACAGACCACCCCGTCATCACCACGCCATAGAGCGTCAACCCGACGCCGACGAGGAGGAGGATATATTTCGCAATCTGCAGCGGCCCCCGCATCATCGGGGTGAGTGGTGTTGCCATGGTCAGCCCACGCTTCCTTCCAATGAGATGCCGATAAGTTTCTGCGTTTCAGCCATGAACTCCATCGGGAGCTGCTGGATAACGTCGCGGACAAAGCCGTTGACGATCAGCGCGATGGCCTCTTCCTCGTCAAGCCCGCGCTGCTGGCAGTAGAACATCTGGTCGTCCGAGATTTTCGAGGTCGTTGCCTCGTGCTCGAAGTGCGCGGACGAATTGCGCGCCTCGATGTACGGTACGGTGTGCGCCCCGCACTGGTTCCCGATCAGCAAACTGTCGCATTGCGTGAAGTTGCGGGCGTTCGTCGCCTTGCGGTGCGTCGAGACGAGCCCGCGATAGGTGTTCTCGGATTTGCCTGCTGCAATCCCCTTCGAGATAATCCGACTCGAAGTGTTTCTGCCGAGGTGAACCATCTTGGTGCCGCTGTCGATCTGCTGGCGGCCGTTCGAGATCGCGATGGAGTAAAATTCGCCGACAGAATTGTCCCCGCGCAGGATGCACGAGGGATATTTCCACGTGATCGCGGAACCGGTCTCGACCTGCGTCCACGACACCTTCGAGTTTTTGCCGCGGCAGTCGGCGCGCTTGGTCACGAAGTTGTAGACCCCGCCTTTGCCCTCGGCGTCGCCCGGATACCAATTCTGCACCGTCGAGTATTTGATCTCTGCATCGTCGAGCGCGACCAGCTCGACCACGGCGGCGTGCAGCTGATTCTCATCCCGCATCGGCGCCGTGCAGCCTTCGAGATAACTGACGTAGGACCCTTCCTCGGCGATGATCAGCGTGCGCTCGAACTGGCCGGTTTCCGTCTCGTTGATCCGGAAATACGTCGACAGCTCCATCGGGCAGCGCACGCCTTTCGGGATGTAGACGAACGAGCCGTCCGAGAAGACGGCAGAGTTCAGTGCCGCATAGTAGTTGTCGGATTTTGGGACCACCGTGCCGAGATATTTCTTCACGAGTTCCGGGTGCTCCTGCAGCGCCTCGGAAATCGAGCAGAAGATCACGCCGGCTTTCGCGAGCTCTTTCTTGAAGGTCGTGACGACGGAGACGCTGTCCACCACGGCATCGATCGCGACCTTGCCTGCCATCTGAGCGTAACCGTCTTCCTGCGACGGCTCGTCCAGTTGGCTCGGCTCGTCGTGTTTGCGGACGCCGGCGAGCAACTCCTGCTCCTTGAGCGGGATCCCAAGTTTTTCGTACATGCGCAGAATTTCGGGATCGACTTCATCGAGGCTCTTCGGCCCCTCGGTCGATTTCGGCGCCGCATAGTAGTGCAGATCCTGAAATTCTGCGCATGTACGAAAAACTTGGGATCCCGCTCAAGGAGCAGGAGTTGCTCGCC
>JBCAXC010000231.1:0-4457 GCA_038534255.1 Pseudomonadota bacterium | reverse complement strand
GATGACTGCACTGGTGGCCGTGGTTGCGCTCCTTCTCGCTCACGGAGAGGTACGCGCGCAGTCGACGGAATCCCCAGCTCCCTCGACGCAATCTGAGCCGGATCAACCCGAAGTATCGACCGACCAAGTCGACGTGCGCCCAACCGCGGCTGACGGTGAGATCGTCGAACGGCTCGATCGCATAATGCAAGCAACAGGCTGGTTCACGGACCCGAGCGTCGAAGTTCGCGACGGCGTGGTGCTTCTCGACGGACGGACGGAAACAGATCGCCATCGGGAGTGGGCCGGAAACCTCGCTCGCCGAACGCAGGACATGGCCGCCGTCGTCAATCGCATCGAGGTCATCCCCGCGCCGAGGTGGGATTTTTCTCCCGCCCTAAAGGAGATGCGCAAGCTCGCCCGACACATCATCCAGTCGATCCCGCTATTGCTCGCGGCGCTGGTGATCATTCCACTCGCGCGGCTCGCCGCCCGCTGGAACGAGAACTGTTTCCGGCCGCGGGTCGCCTCTCCGCTTCTTGCGCGCATCATTGCATGACCGGCCTTTCTGTTGGGCCTCTTCGTGATCCTGCAACTCGCTGGTCTCACGCGCTTCGCCCTCACTGTGATCGGCGGGACCGGCGTTGCTGGCATCATCTTCGGTTTCGCCTTTCGCGATATCGCCGAGAGATTTTTTGCAAGTATGCTGCTCAGCATCCGTCGTCCCTTCCATACAGACGACTTCGTGCTGATCGATGGGCTTGAAGGCATCGTCCAGCAGATGAACACGAGAAGCACGGTCCTGATGACCCGCGACGGCAATCACGTGCAGATTCCGGACGCGACAGTCTTCAAGAACACGATTGTGAACATGTCCTCGAGCCGCAATACGCGCGGCAGCTTTGATATGAGCGTTGGCTCCGATCACTCGATCAAGAATGCGCAACGCATCACCGTGGAGGTCCTTGAGGCCCACGACGCGATCCTCGCTGAGCCCGCTCCAATGGTCCTCGTCGAAACGCTCCACGCCTCGAGCATCACGCTGCGTGCGTACTATGGGTATGACATGCACCGCTTCTCGCCGCTGAAGCTGCGCTCAGCCCTCGTGCGCCATACACTCCGCGCGCTCGAAGCCGAAGGCATCAGCGCGCCGGACGACGCACGCGAAGTCATTCTCCCGCAAGGTGTGCCGCTGGTTGAACGCACGGATGATGCGAGCGATGATACCCGATCGGACGTCGCTGCCGAAAGCGAACCGGAAAGCGCACATAAGCGCCGTCACGTCATTGCTGAAGACGGGGTCGTCGAGCACGCGGACGAGGGAGGCCTCGCAAGCGAAGAGCACGATTTGCGACGCCAAGCCCGCGCCGCCCGCTCACCAGAAGGTGGTGCGAAACTCCTCGACGATTAGCAGTCTGCGGATCGCGTCTTGCCGCATCGCGCAGATTCTTTCTGGCCCACTGTTGACGACGGGAATCACCGCGCGTATACGAGCGTCGATTAACGATTGGCAGTGGCCACTCGGCGGTCGTTCGCGACCATCGGCCAGACGCAGTCGTCGTCATCGTTGAACATCATCGGATCATGACCGACTTCGGCTTTCGCGCACTGCGCTTTGCCTGCGTCGATCCTCTGAGCGAATGCTGACGCCGCAGGCTTCAGACAGAGCGCCTCGCCTATGAGCGGTGGCGCCGTTTGAGTATCCGGCGAACGCGCAATGGGAATGGGCCGCGACAAGCGCCGCGGCCGATCGAAGGGTTTTTGACTATGCCAACGATCCAGCAGCTCGTCCGCAAGCCGCGCAAGGCGCCGGTCAAGCGCACGAAAGTGCCGGCGATGCAGGCCTGTCCGCAAAAGCGTGGCGTGTGTACCCGTGTTTACACGACGACGCCGAAGAAGCCGAACTCGGCTCTGCGGAAAGTTGCGCGTGTCCGCCTGACGAACGGCTTTGAAGTGACGAGCTACATCCCAGGCGAAGGCCACAATCTGCAGGAGCACTCGGTTGTGCTTATTCGCGGTGGCCGCGTGAAAGACCTTCCGGGCGTGCGCTATCATACCATCCGCGGTGTGCTCGACACGCAGGGCGTCTCCAACCGTCGCCAGCGTCGCTCGAAATACGGCGCAAAGCGTCCGAAATAACAGAATGGCAGGCGCCCGGTTTCGCGGCGCCTTTTTGTATTCGAAGCAAGAGGATCGTCGCCATGTCGCGTCGCCACAGTGCTGAAAAACGCGAGATCATCCCGGACCCGAAGTTCGGTGATCTCATCCTGCCGAAGCTGATGAACTCAGTCATGAAGGACGGCAAGAAATCGAGCGCCGAGACGATCGTCTATGGCGCGCTCGACACCGTCGAGGAAAAGATGAAGCGCAACCCGGTGGAAGTGTTCCACGAAGCGCTCGAGAACATTTCGCCGGCCGTCGAAGTGCGCTCCCGCCGTGTCGGTGGTGCGACCTATCAGGTGCCGGTCGAAGTGCGCTCCGGTCGCCGCCAGGCGCTCGCGCTGCGCTGGCTGATTGCCGCCGCGCGCGCTCGGAACGAGAATACCATGGTCGAGCGTCTGTCGGGCGAATTGCTCGATGCTGCCAATGGCCGTGGCGCAGCAGTCAAGAAGCGTGAAGACACCCACCGGATGGCAGACGCCAACAAGGCATTCTCTCACTACCGCTGGTAATTGCGTAGCGCGCCCGAAACTGGGCGCGACACACCGCACTCACACTCTGCAAGAGGCACGAAGACGATGGCACGCAAGACGCCAATCGACGAGTATCGCAACATCGGCATTATGGCCCACATCGATGCGGGCAAGACGACGACGACCGAGCGCGTTCTCTATTACACCGGCAAGAGCCACAAGATCGGTGAAGTCCACGATGGCGCGGCCACGATGGACTGGATGGAGCAGGAGCAGGAGCGCGGCATCACGATCACGTCGGCCGCGACGACGACATTTTGGACGCTGCGCGACATCGCTGGCGAGCCGATCGGCAACGAGCACCGCGTCAACATCATCGATACGCCGGGCCACGTGGACTTCACGATTGAAGTCGAGCGTTCGCTGCGCGTGCTCGACGGCGCGGTCGCTCTGCTGGACGCCAACGCCGGTGTTGAGCCGCAGACAGAAACAGTCTGGCGTCAGGGCGACAAGTACGAAGTCCCGCGGATGTTCTTCATCAATAAGATGGACAAGATCGGCGCTGACTTTTACGCCTCCGTCGATTCAATCAAAGACCGCCTCGGGGCAACCCCGCTCGCGCTCCAGCTGCCGATCGGCGCGGAGAGCGATTTTGCAGGCGTTGTCGATCTCATCACGATGAAGGCGATCGTGTGGGACGGTGAGGATCTCGGCGCGTCGTTCCGCGAAACCGAAATCCCGGCCGACCTCGCGGACAAGGCTGTCGAGTGGCGGGAGAAACTCATCGAGACCGCGGTCGAGATGGACGAAGAGGCCATGGAAGCCTACCTCGAAGGCAATGAGCCAAGCGTTGAGAAGCTGCGCGCGATGATCCGCAAGGGCACCTGCGAAGTGGCGTTCTTCCCTGTGTTGTGCGGCTCCGCGTTCAAGAACAAGGGCGTGCAGCCACTGCTGGATGCCGTGATCCATTACCTCCCGTCGCCAATCGATGTCCCGCCAATCAAGGGCATCGACGTGAAAACGGAAGAAGAGATCGTGCGCAAGTCGTCGGACGATGAGCCGCTCGGCATGCTCGCCTTCAAGATCATGAACGACCCGCACGTCGGCTCGCTCACGTTCTGCCGCATCTACTCGGGCATCCTCAATGCCGGCTCGACGGTCCTGAACTCCGTGAAGGACAAGAAAGAGCGCATCGGTCGGATGTACCTGATGCATTCCGATGACCGCGAGCAGATCGAGGAAGCACGCGCTGGCGACATCGTCGCCGTCGTCGGGCTCAAGGATTCAACGACGGGCGACACGCTTTGTGATCCGCTCAAGCCGGTGATCCTCGAGCGGATGGAATTCCCCGAGCCTGTCATCGAGATCGCAGTCGAGCCGAAGACCAAAGCCGACCAGGAGAAGATGGGCGTCGCCCTCAACCGCCTGGCGCAGGAAGATCCGTCGTTCCGCGTTACGTCCGACGACGAAAGCGGCCAGACGATCATCAAGGGCATGGGCGAATTGCACCTCGACATCATCGTCGATCGCATGAAGCGCGAATTCAAGGTCGAGGCCCAGATCGGTCAGCCGCAGGTCGCTTACCGCGAGACGCTCACGAAATCGACAGACGTCGACTACACGCACAAAAAGCAGACCGGTGGTTCCGGCCAGTTCGCTCGCGTGAAGATGACGATCGAGCCGGCCGAGGCGAACGAAGGGTTCGTGTTCGAGAGCAAGGTCGTCGGCGGCAATGTGCCGAAGGAATACATTCCGGGCGTCGAGAAGGGCATCCGCTCCGTCCTCGACAATGGCGTGATCGCCGGCTTCCCGTTGCTCGATGTGAAAGTCACGTTGAACGACGGT
>JBCAXC010000230.1:0-4489 GCA_038534255.1 Pseudomonadota bacterium | reverse complement strand
TGCGATTGAGAAAGATGCCGAACACGCCAAGCGTGAACAGGATCGCCGCAACCGTCAGATAATGAGAGAGACCGACTTCCATGCGCGCTACTCCGCCGGGCCGGACGACGGGAAGACCGACTGTCCGCTGCCGACCTGTTTGATCTCGATCGACGTCTCCGGTGTCCGCGCGACCTGATCGGCGATGTTTTGGTGGCGCACGCCTTCGCGTTCGCGCTGCGTCAGGACAATGGCGCCGACCATGGCGACCAGCAGGATGAGCCCTGCGCCCTCAAAGAAGTAGACGTACTGCGTGTAGAGCACGCGCCCGAGAGCTTCCGTGTTGGTCAGGTCGCCGTCGCCCGGCGCCGGGCTCGCGATCCGCAACGCATCACCGCTCGCAAGTGCCCACGAGCCGAGCACGAGGATCAACTCGAGTGCGAGGATGCCGCCAATCGTGACGCCGACGGGGAGGTATTGCGCGAAACCGGCGCGGAGTTCCGCAAAGTCCACATCCAGCATCATGATGACGAACAGAAACAGCACCATCACCGCGCCGACGTAGACGACAACGAGCATCATCGCGAGAAACTCCGCGCCGAGAAGCACGAACAAGCCGGCTGCATTGAAAAACGCGAGGATGAGAAAAAGGACCGCATGTACCGGGTTGCGCGCCGAGATCACCATGAAGGCTGACGCGACCATGATGGCGGCGAACACATAGAAGAAGAACCCAGCCAGTCCCATGCACGTGTCCTTCCTTGCTCGTCTGCTGTGTCTTGGAGGCGGTGATGCGCGCGGTTTTGCACGCGGTGGTGAAAATGCCAAACCGTGATCGTGGCGGAAGCGGTCGGCGCGCCTGCTTTCAACAACCCCGTTCGGTGGCCCTGAGATTCAACAGGTGATCATCGGTAAGGGGCATCGAGGTAGATGTTATGTGCGATTTCCTGCTCCCAGCGATCTCCGTTCGCCAGCAGGCGATCCTTGTCGTAGTACAGTTCTTCACGCGTCTCGGTTGCGAACTCGAAGTTCGGGCCCTCGACGATGGCGTCGACCGGGCAGGCTTCCTGGCAAAAGCCGCAGTAGATGCACTTCACCATGTCGATGTCATAACGGGTGGTGCGACGCGTGCCGTCATTGCGGCGCGGGCCGGCCTCGATCGTAATCGCCTGTGCCGGGCAGATCGCTTCGCAGAGCTTGCAGGCAATGCAGCGCTCTTCTCCATTCGGATAGCGGCGCAGCGCATGTTCGCCGCGAAAGCGCGGAGAAAGCGGGCCTTTCTCGTACGGGTAGTTCAGCGTCGCTTTGGGACGCACGAGATAGCGCATCGCCAGACCGAACGCGGAGACGAATTCCGTCAGAAACAGTGATTTGAACGCTTGTCCGACACGCATGTCAGCCTCCTTGTGCCGCGGCGGCGGCATTCAGCGCCTGGCGCGCGGTGCCCGGAAAGCGCGCGCACTGATCGTCGATGTTCAGCCAGTTCGGGCGTTCGCCGTCATAGCTGTGGTGCGTTGGCACAAGATAATCAAACTCATCGAACAGGCCGAGATGGATGAACGTCTGCCCGTCGACATAATCGCCGTAGAACGCGAGCGATGAGCCGCAGTCCGGGCAGAAGGTGCGGGTCGCGCCCAGTTTGCTGCCCTTCGCCGTTTTGGGAGTGCCGACGTAGGTCACAGAGCTCGTCGCAAACGCGGCAAGAGCCACGACGGGCGCACCTGTCGCGCGCCGACAATCCGCGCAATGACAATAGGAGACCGACAAAGGTTCTTCCGAGGCCATCATGTGTATCGCACCGCAAAAGCACCGCGCTTCGTAAGGCGGGCCGGGGCGAATGACCTGACCGGCCGATGTCTGCACGCTGCTCATGCGCCCCATCCCGTGAACTTCAGCACGAAGGCGGTGATGATCACGCAAGCGATCGAGAGTGGAAGGAAAACCTTCCACCCGAGCCGCATGAGCTGGTCATAGCGAAAGCGCGGGACGATCGCCTTCACCATCGCGAACATGAAGAAGACGAAGCACAGCTTCAGCACGAACCAGACGACGCCCGGGACCCACGTGAACGGCGCGATGTCCAGTGGTGGCAGCCAGCCACCGAGAAACAGGATCGTCGTGAGCGCGCACATCAGCGTGATGGCGACGTACTCGCCCAGCATGAAGAGCAGGTAGGGCGTGGATGAATATTCCACCATGAATCCGGCGACGAGTTCACTCTCGGCTTCCGGCAGATCGAACGGCGGGCGGTTGGTTTCGGCCAGCGCCGAGATGAAGAAGATCACGAACACTGGAAACAGCGGCAGCCAGAACCAGTTGAGCATCGTGAACCAGCCGATGCCCAGCATGTCGGCAAGTCCGGATTTCTGCGCGAGCACGATGTCTGTCAGATTGAGGGAGCCGACGCACAAGAGGACGGTGACGATCACGAAGCCGATCGAAACTTCGTAGGACACCATCTGCGCCGCCGAGCGCATCGCGCCGAGAAATGCATACTTCGAGTTGGATGCCCAACCGCCCATGATGACGCCGTACACCTCGAGCGACGAAATCGCGAGAATATATAGGATACCGACGTTGATATCGGCGACGGCCCAGCCCTCGTTGACCGGGATCACCGCCCAGGCGGAGAGCGCCATCACAGAGGCGACAAGCGGGGCGAGGAGGAAAACGCCCTTGTCCGAGCTGGCCGGGATGACAGGCTCTTTCAAAGCGAACTTCAGCAGATCAGCGAACGACTGGAGCAGCCCCCAGGGGCCGACGACGTTGGGGCCGCGGCGCATCTGCACGGCTGCCCATACTTTTCTGTCCGCATAAAGCAGATACGCGATCACGAGCAGCATCGCGACGATCATCAGCACGCTCTTGCCGAGGATGATGAGCGCGGTCCAGAGAGCTTCCATAGCCGCCTACTCCGCCGCGTCGCGCATGGTGGCGGCGCCACCCTGCCGCATGGCGCTCAGCTCGGCCATGACGGCGGACGCCCGCGCGATCGGATTGGTGAGATAAAAATCCGCAATCGCCGCGCCAAACGCATCGCCTCGCATTTGACCGGATCCGGCAAGCGCGTCGATTGCGACGGTCTCCGCGGCGACGATCTCGTCCCGCTCCGCCAGCCATGGCGCCTCCCCCTCGAAGGCGGCGCGCAGCGCGGCGACGTCATCGTATGGCAGGGTCGCGCCGAGGTGATCGGACAATGCGCGAATGATTGTCCAATCTTCACGGGCTTCGCCCGGCGGGAAGATGGCACGGCGGGTGCGCTGTGGACGCCCTTCGGTGTTGACGTAGGTCGCTGACTTTTCCGTGTGGGCGGCGCCGGGGAGAATAACATCGGCAACGTGTGCACCCGCGTCACCATGGCTGCCCTGATAGATGACCAACGAGGTGTCGCTCTTGTGGATCGGTATTTCGTCTGCGCCGAGCAGAAACAGCACGTCGAGATTGCTTCCGTGCGCCATCTCGGCGGCGGTCAGCCCGCCCTCACCAGGCACAAATCCGATGTCCAATCCGCCGACGCGGCTCGCTGCGGTGTGGAGGATGTTAAATCCGTTCCAGTCGTCGCGCACGATACCACAGTGTTGCGCCAGCCCCGCGCACGCGGCAAGAACTGCTGCGCCATCTTCCCGTGCCAGCGCGGCTTGACCGACTATGATCATCGGGTTCGATGCCGCGCGCAGGCCATCGAGGACCGCGCCGCCATCCATCATCTCGGCAATCGCCTGCGGCCCCTCGCCAAGGTGGGTGTACTGATAGGTGAGATCATCCGGGGTACCGATCAGCGCAATCTGGGCGCCGTTCAGGAAGCGGCGACGGATACGGGCATTCAGGACCGGCGCTTCGACACGCGGGTTCGTTCCGATCAGCAGGATCGCGTCGGCATCCTCGATCCCGTCGATGGTCGTGTTGAAGAGATAGGATGCGCGACCGTATGCCGGATCATGTTGCGCACCGTCCTGGCGGCAGTCCATGTTGCGCGACCCAATGCGCGCAAGGAGCGCCTTCAACGCGAACATCTCCTCGACGCCTGCGAGATCGCCGGCAATCGCGCCGATACGTTCGGGCGTCGTTGCCTTTATGCGCTCGGCGATGCCCGCGAAAGCCTCATCCCACGTCGCCGGCTGGAGGGTGCCGTCGCGGCGCAGATAGGGGCGGTCGAGACGCTGGGTCTTGAGGCCATCCCAGATGAAGCGAGTCTTGTCGGAGATCCATTCCTCGTTCACGAGGTCGTTGATCCGCGGCATGATGCGCAGGACTTCGCGTCCGCGGCTGTCGACGCGAATGGCCGAGCCGACCGCGTCCATCACGTCAATCGACTCCGTCTTGTCCAGCTCCCACGGGCGGGCCTGGAAAGCATAGGGTTTTGATGTCAGTGCACCTACCGGGCAGAGGTCGATCACATTGCCCTGCATCTCGGATGTCAGGTTTTTCTCGAGATACGTCGTGATCTCGACATCCTCACCGCGCCCGGTTGCGCCCAGTTCCTCGACGCCGGCGACTTCGGTCATGTAAC
>JBCAXC010000229.1:0-4530 GCA_038534255.1 Pseudomonadota bacterium | reverse complement strand
GTGAAGATCAGAGCGAGTCTTGCCCCACTTTTCCTCCCAGTGTTCTATCACTGCACCCGCGCGCTGATCCCGAGCGGGTGAGACGGCAGAAAGTGCGGCCGCGACGTCGCAGACAAACGTCTCTGTCGCGGTATGCATGTCATGGTCGTTTGGATGGGCTGTCAGTTCGATGACGGTCTGCCTGGTGACATCCCACGCCTGACGCCAGCCCGTCCGCATCTCGATCGGGTCATAGCCGGCGAGGATAATTACGTCCGCCTCGGCGATCAGCGGCAGCAGAAGCGTATCGGCTTTCGGCGACAGGCCCGCGCCGCCCAGGGCGAGACGATGATCTTCCGGCAGGACTCCTTTCGCCTTGTACGTCGTGACGACAGGTGCATGGAGTGACTCCGCGAGCGTGCGCACGCCATCTACCGCGTCCTCGTCTAATGCCTCGAGGCCAACCACAATCAGCGGCCGTTCGGCGGACTGGATCGCGGTCTGTGCGCTCGTGAGAGCCTGCGAGGGTGCAGGGCCAGAGCGAGCGGGCGTGACGGGTAGAGGGGCGTCGCTGCGTTGTGACGGGGCTGCCGCGACAGAGATCGGCACATCAATATGCACCGGGCCCGGCCGCGGGCCGTTCGCTGCGCGCAGGGCCTTGCCCACGACGACATCGGCAGCCTCGGCAGACAGCCGGAGGCTCGCGCGCGTGATGGGGCGGAGCAATTGCTGATGGTCGAAGACCTGATGGGTGTAGGTCGCAGCCTCGCCTTCGTCGACGCATCCGGTGAGGAAAACAAGCGGCACGCGGTCCTGCTCGGCGTTGGCGACCACGTTCACGGCGTTGGCAACGCCCGGCCCCAGCGTGGCAACGAGGATGGCCGGCGCGCCCGTGCGATGCCAGACGCCCTCCGCCATGAACCCGGCTGAGTTCTCATGCTTCGACAGGACGAACCTGATCCCGGCGCGTTCGAGCGCATCGACGAGCGTTAAAACCTCCCCGCCGGGGATGCCGAACGCATAGCGGCAGCCCGCTTCGTAGAGGCGCTGAGCGAGAACGTCTGCGGCGCGGAGAGACATGGGAAACTCACGATGTGCGTTCAGAATGCATGCGCGACCGTCATGCCTCTCGCTACGGAGCGAGGCAACGTTGAAATCGTCAACTTCTCGTTGAGTTTGGCGTGTGCGTTGGTGCAAGCGCCTTTGTAATGGCAGCGGCGGTGTCTGTTGGCGGTGCCCAGTCCAGGTCCGCGCGCGCCTTCGACGCGTCGATCCTCAAAGAGCCGACAAGTTGCCGGGCCATCGCGCTTTTGCCGAGCACTCCAAGCGCGCCTTGGAGCGCGACCACTGGGACCGGGAACAAGCGCGCGGATTTGCTGTGCGCTGCGGCGATGGCGCGGACGAGCGTCGCTGTCGAGATGGCATCGCTGTCGGCTGCCAGGAAGGTCTGGTTGGCGGCCGACGGGTGCGTCGCGCAACGGATCACGAGATCGGCCAGCGCCTCGCGAGACAGCAGTGATCGGCGATTGTTCAGCGCTGCCAGCGGCAGAGGCAGGCCGCGTTGAACGGCGCTGACGAGCCGTGCGAGATTGCCCGGTATGTCGCGCCCGTCTCCCGTGTCGCTCCCGCCGTAGACGAGTGGAAGGCGTAGGATGGTGATCTCGAGACCGGTCTCCAACGCATGCTGGCGCAGAGCGATCTCGGCGTCTCGTTTGGACGTCGCATAGGGTGTGTGCGGGGCGAGCGGGCTGTCCTCGTTCAGCGCATCGTGCGGTGCGGGGCCGGTCACATCGCCATGGACGCCGATTGTGGAGAGAAAAACCAGTCTGCGGACACCGGCCCGGCTCGCCGCTTCCGCCAGCCTCAGCGTACCTGCCACGTTGGTCGCATGGAACGCGGCGGCGGGGTCATTGTCTTTCTCTGCGAGAACGTGAGCGCGCGCCGCCGTGTGAACAACGACATCAACATCACGCAGCGTGCGGCGCCAATCCGTCTTCGGACCGATATCGCCGCTGGCCCGCGTACGGTCACCCACCGACACAAGGGCGTCACGTTCTTCGATCGTCCGGACGATGCGTGTGACCGACCACGCAGGTTGCGCAGCCGCCTGGCGCACAACCTCACGACCGATAAAGCCGTTGGCTCCGGTGATTGCGATTTGGAGCGCGCTCTCCGACACTTGCGTTGTCATGGCGCTCAGACGTGCTCCCGCGGGACCGCGCGATCCCACGTTTTCTCATGGATCTTCTTGTCGCCTTCGAACGCCTCGACGCTTGCGCGAATGTAGAAATTCTCTGCGTCGGCGTGCATGGTTGTTCGGGTTTCAGTGCGGGTCTGCCAATCATCGCGGCTGCGAACCTGTGTCCAGTGGGTGTTCATGCTGGCGCACAGCGGATCGTCCGGATGGATCGTCTGGGTCTCGCGCGCAATTTCCTCCGAGACGATCCCGGTATCGAGGTCTTCGAAGAGGCCGAAGTCGTCTTCGATCTCGATTGTCACTTCGCCACTTGCCTGATCAGTGATGGTGCGCCGTTTGTGCGCCGCCTCTCGCGTGATCGCGAGCCGTTGCGGTGGCGCTGAGCGTGGCGGCGGAAAGGTGACGGCGTCGGGTGTGTCTGTTTCAGGGGCGAGAGGCAGGGCGAGATGCGCTGTCCCCGGATCAAGCGCAAGGGTCGCGTTGTGCGGTCCTGGCCAGACCAGCGGCCAATAGGTTGTCGAGAGCGACAGGCGCAAACGATGCCCCGCCGGTATGCGGTACGCGACATCGTCGAATTTTAAAGTCACCGTCAGTTCCTCGCCCGGGACGAGCGGCCCCGGTCGCGCGGGATCATCACGATGCCGGAGGTTTTTCACGTCGTGCGTGATCCGGGTGGACGCGCCATCGGGATGGACGTGACAGAGGCGCGCGGCGAGCAATGCGAACGGCTGGTCCGAGGACACCGTGATGGTCAGCTCCGCTGCACCCAGCAGAGGAAGCGCATGTGTCAGAGGTGCAGTGTCGAAAATCTCGGATCGCGCGTCATCCTCACGCTGGTCGCCCGGCCAGTCGGGGCCAAGCCAGATTGCACAATATTCTCCGCCGTTGATGCCGCAATGCTGCGGTGACTTGACTGCGATGCGGGTCTTTTCGGATCCCGGAGGCATGGCAGGAGATTGCCCGTTCGCGACGAGGCGACTGGGTGCGAGTGTGAACGCCTGCTGTGGTTGCGTCTGCGGAGGATAAGTCTGGATCGCATGCCACTCGCCCGGCCGCTCGGTGAACCACGTGGCCGGGCGCACACCGTCCATCATGTAAACGCGGAGATCGGGGTCATCCTCGACGCCGGTTTCCCGCCCCTTCAACCAGCGGTCCCACCACCGCAGGGCTTCCTGCAAAAACCCGATGCGCGGCTCGGGCACGGCAAAGTGTGGATACTTGTGGACCCATGGTCCGATGATTGCCTTGCGAGGCGCTTTTAGCCCTTCGAGCAGGCGTGGGATGGCGTTGGAGTAGGCATCGCCCCATCCACCGATGGCAAGCGTTGCCGCTGTAATCCGAGAGAAATCCTCACAGACCGAGCCGTGCTGCCAATAGGCGTCACGCGTCTGATGTGTCAGCCATTCATCGATGAGAAGTGGCTGCTGCTCCAGACGGTTCAGCCACATTTTGCGCCATCTCTCGCCGACCAACGCCGGGTCTGGCGGGCGCGAAGAATACGACAACATCGTTGCGCCCCAGCCGTGGTTTTCATTCAGCAGGCAGCCACCGGAATAATGAATGTCGTCGGCAAAGCGATCATCGGTGGAGCAGAGCGTGATGATGGCATTGAGGCCCTCCGGGCGCAGAGCCGCGGTCTGCAGCGCGTTGAACCCACCCCACGAAATCCCCATCATGCCAACTTGTCCGTTGCACCAGGGCTGCGCGCGCATCCACGTTATGACATCACAGGCGTCGGCCAATTCTTGCGGGGTGTATTCATCCGTCATCAGCCCGTCCGACTCGCCGTTGCCGCGGGTGTCGACGCGGATGCACACGTAACCGTGAGCGGCGAAAAAGGGATGTGTCAGCGCATCGCGGGCCGCTGTGCCATCGCGCTTGCGATAGGGGAGAAACTCAAGGATGGCCGGGACAGGTTGCGCGTGCGCATCGTGTGGCATCCACATTTTCGCAGCGAGACGTGTGCCATCCGGCAGCGCAATCCATGCGTTTTCGACGCAGTGGACATCCACCTCAATTGTTTCGCTCTGTTCCATTCAACAAGTTCTCGCGGCGTGCGTCGGCATTTGCTCAAAGACGCTCACATGGTCGCGTTGGTTGAACAAGGGCGGATCGATGATCGCTGTCCGTCTATTTTCCTCGCCACCTCTTTGCGTCAGCTGACTTGCATTTTCCGGGCGTGAAAGGCATCAGGTGGCGCAGTCCATGCGCCATCGCGCATCTCTCAGATCGACCGCGCTGTTTTCGCGGGTCACTGCGCCATACGATCCTCACCTTCAAAGCATGAACGCCTGGACGCGCTGCGCATGATGCGGCGACGCCAATTGGCTATGCCTCTTATACGACAAACCAAT
>JBCAXC010000228.1:0-4540 GCA_038534255.1 Pseudomonadota bacterium | reverse complement strand
ACGCTTAACGCTGCGTTAACTCGAATTGAAAGCCCGGTCCTCACGCTAGCGCGGGGGCACCGCGCAGCACAGATCGCCCGGCATACCTGGCGGCGTGACCCAACTCCTCTTCGATGCGGATGAGCTGGTTGTACTTCGCAAGACGATCCGAGCGCGACAACGACCCGGTCTTGATCTGCCCGGCGTTCGTTGCGACGGCGATATCCGCAATCGTCGAGTCTTCTGTTTCGCCCGAGCGGTGAGAGATCACAGCGGTGTAGCGCGCGCGTTGCGCCATCGCGACCGCGTCAAGCGTTTCGCTCAGCGTGCCGATCTGATTGACCTTCACGAGAATGGAGTTCGCGGTGGCGCCGTCGATACCCTGCGCCAGACGCTTCGGATTGGTCACGAAGAGATCGTCACCCACAAGCTGGACCCGATCACCAATTGTTTCCGTCAGCGCCTTCCAGCCGTCCCAGTCATCTTCCGCCATGCCATCTTCAATCGAGATTATCGGATAGCGCGTCGTCAGATCATCGTAGAACGCGACCATGTCATCCGCACTGCGAACCTTGCCCTCACCCTTCATGTTGTACGCACCGTCAGAATAAAATTCCGTCGACGCCGCATCCAGCGCCAGCATCACATCTTCGCCTGGATTGTATCCGGCAGCCTCGATCGCCTTCATGATGAAATCGAGCGCTTCGTCACTGGATGAGAGATTGGGTGCAAAGCCGCCTTCATCGCCCACATTCGTCCCGTGTCCCGCAGCGCCGAGCCCTTTGCGCAGAGTGTGAAAGATTTCAGCGCCAACGCGGATCGCATCCCGGCAGCTTTCTGCCCCGACAGGCATCACCATGAACTCCTGGATGTCGATCGGATTGTCCGCGTGCTCGCCGCCATTGATGATGTTCATCATCGGCACCGGCGTGACGTGTGCATTCGGTCCGCCGAGGTAAGCGTGGAGCGGAAGACCGGCCGCCTCGGCGGCAGCGCGCGCTGTGGCGAGCGACACACCAAGCAGGGCATTGGCCCCCAGACGCGATTTTGTCTCCGTGCCATCCAGTTCGCACAGCGCCGCATCGATGTGGCGTTGTTCCGTCGCGTCCATCCCCGACAGCTCGTTGGCAATCTCCCGGTTGACGCCCTCGACGGCTTTCAAGACGCCTTTGCCAAGATACCGCTCCCCGCCATCCCGTAATTCGTGGGCTTCATGCGCACCCGTCGATGCGCCCGACGGAACGGCGGCCCGACCTGTCGAGCCGTCCTCAAGCGTGACGTCGACCTCGACGGTCGGGTTGCCGCGGCTGTCGAGAATTTCGCGCGCGTGAATATCGATGATCGCGGTCATGGCGGTCCCAATCGTCGTGAAGGTGAATGCATGGAGTTGCGTGAACTCGCGCGCTTTTATCCCGATTGGCCGGGAACACAAATGAGACCGGCGGACCATCCACTTGCGGAGCTCCGCCTGATCGCCTACGCGCCTGATGAAGATGACGAGAGCAAACGGACCAGACTGATGAGCGCGAACACTCCCGATGTCAGCCAGCTTGGCCGGCAGACGGCTCTGCCGACGTCACCCGAGACGGCGGAGCTGGATCGTGTTCCCAATCCACATCCCGACACAGACTATGTCGCCCGGTTCACGGTGCCCGAGTTCACCTCGATCTGCCCGGTGACCGGCCAGCCGGATTTCGCCCACCTCGTGATCGACTATGTCCCGGATCAGTGGCTCGTTGAATCGAAGTCGTTGAAACTTTATCTCGGCGCGTTCCGCGATCACGGCGCGTTCCACGAAGATTGCACCGTCGCGATCGGTAAGCGGCTGATCACGCTCCTCGACCCACGCTGGCTGCGCATCGCCGGATACTGGTATCCTCGCGGCGGCATTCCGATCGACGTCTTCTGGCAAACGGGCGCACCTATCGACGGCGTCTGGCTCCCCGACACCGGCGTCGCCCCCTATCGCGGACGTGGATGAGAGCGACGACCAACCCAATTTCCCCACGGCATCGCCGTTGTCTGAGCGACGCTATCCACAGGGCTGGATCGCCAGAAATCAGACAATGCCACCGCGTTGCCCGCGCCTTTTCCACCCCTCTCCCGCGCTTTGCACCGCTTCTCCACATCCGGGTTGCAGCCGCATCACAAGCGCGCCTACCGTTGCGACGTTCATGTTGCGTTGCGTTCCAACAGTTCCATCACACAGTTTGAGTAAGCGTTCTGCATCCGTCGGGTAAGCGGGTGCGCGTTTGCGTAAAGGGGGAAGTATGTCGCGTATTGCAACGCGCCTGCTGCACGCAGGCGTGCTCGGCACGGGTGTCGGTTTTCTGATCATCTCGGCGTTCGCCGTTCTCGTCGTGACTGCCAACAGCGCGAAGGCCCAGAGCCTGAAGGATGATTTCGTCCTTGTCGAAACGCCACGGTATGCGTGGCACGGTTGCTATTTCGGTATCGCGGGCGGAGCGAGCCTCGAGGAGACCCGGGCGCTTCAATCGCCGCAGATCGATGCGATCGGGAACACGGCGCGCAATGGGTTTACGGCTGGCGGTTATGCGGGTTGCATGATGCAGAGCGGCCCATTGGTCTTCGGCGTCGAAGGCGATCTGAGTTTAGCATCCAACGGTCCGGACTACTTCGGCAGCATTCGGGGGCGGCTCGGCACCACGATCGATGCAAGCACGTTGCTCTACGGCACCTACGGCTACGCATTTGCCGATCAGGACTACACGGTCACGTTCGCGGGAAACACATCATCAATCTCGGAGCGCGTTGACGGTTACGTGTGGGGCGGGGGAATCGAGCGATCTGTTGCGCCAAACGGTGCGTTCCGGCTTGAAGTTCTGCAGTACGTCTACGGACCGTCGCGCTTTGGACCTGGAGCCGCTCAGGATGTGCGGGTCCGTCAATCTCACACCGTCATCCGTGCTGGAATGACCATCGCACTCGGAAACTTCTTTGGCGCCGGCACGGGCAGTGGCGTCGACGACGACGTCATTCAGTAACGCACCGGAGCTGTGTCGGCTCCGCGTTGTCACCAACACCGACGGAAAACCAAAACACGAACCGAGGAGAGCGAAGGCTCTCCAATCGGCAGCGGGGGCTGGCGCCGATGACACACTGTGTCATCGGCGTTTTCGTTCGCAGCCTTCAGCGATCCTGGGCTCTGCCGTAATTCCGGGTGATTGATATTTCAGCGAACGGCAATGAAGTGAAGGCGTTATGGCAAGGTGCCTTGGAACCGCGCGAAGTGCGCCAAATTACCGCCGCGGTTGAGGCGCCTTTTGTGCGGGTCGGGCGGCAAGCGCTGCACGACACCCACAAGGGTAACGGGTCGTCGCAGCCAACCTGGAACCCTTGGGAGCGGCGGGGTTTCCCCGCTTTCCCCGCCGCTCCTTCCCACCCCGCAAAACCCTGAGACCTACTCCGCCGGCGACCGCTCATCCGGCGTCGCGCGCGCAAACGTGCCAGAGTCTTCGTCATCAGATTTGGACCGGCCCGGCTTGTACGTAATGACAATGCAAGCGGCGGCAAGGATGAGAATGGCGCCGGCTTCGACCAGCAGATTGATTGGCGGCTGATCCTTGCCCTGCAGGATGACCAGACGAGCCAGCGCTGTAATCGCGATGTAGAGCGGCAGCGTGATCGGGATTTTCTTGCTGTCATAGTAGACGCCAACCATCGCCAGCACCTCGACATAGATGAACATCAAGAGCAGGTCCTTCAAAGCGACCTGCTGACCGACGATCAGCTTGTAGACCTCCTGACACATCGCAATGACGGTGAAGACGGCGATCAGCAGGAGAAAAAAGTTCTCAAGCTGGTGGATGATCCCGCTCATGACCTGATGGGTCTTGCCTTTGCCGAACGGGTTGTCCATCGCGCGCGTCCTCCGTCTGCGTTGCCCTCAGTGTTCTATACGAGGTTTTCCGGCGCCAGATGCCCGTCCGTCTCTCAGAGTTTGCCGTGACCCTCTGCCCATGGCGCACTGCTCAACGCGTATTCGGGATGCATCGGGAGCGCAATGAGTGCTAGGTTGCCGGGATCGCCCCCATCTTTGAAGGATCAACGGCGCGATGGTCATCTCTCGCAGCAGCACCAACCGACCCGTTCTTGCATCTCTCTTCGTTGTCAGTCTCGCCGTCGTCTCGCTCCTCGTTACCGACGCAACGCGCAGCGACGCAATCGCACAGGGTAGAGGCCCCGTTGCTGTTGATGTCGCGGTCCCGCTCGTCCGCACCGTGCGGGAGTGGGACGAATACACTGGACGATTTGAACCGGTCGAACGCGTGGACGTCCGCGCGCGCGTCTCCGGCTATGTTCGCTCGATCCACTTCAAGGATGGACAACTCGTCAAGAGGGGCGACCTGCTCTACATCATCGACCCACGCCCTTTCGAGACAGAACTCGCCGCCACCAAGGCCCGCCTGTCGATCGCCGAAGCGCGGCTCAAACTTGCCAGCGCACAGCTGAAGCGGATTGAACGGCTGCGGCGTCGCGATGTCTCTTCCGAAGCGCAGGCCGACGAGCGGCGGGCGCAGCGCGATGTCGACGCGGCGGA
>JBCAXC010000227.1:0-4553 GCA_038534255.1 Pseudomonadota bacterium | reverse complement strand
GACCCGCGGCGGCGACATGGATGACGCCGCACCGCATCGCGCGGAGCCAGCCTGATGCAACAAAGTGGACCTTCCGCAGACATGCTCATGTTCCAAAGCGTCTTGTTTTGGATCGTGGCGTGGTGGCTGGCTGAGTTGGGGCAGGGACAGCCCATGTGGGTTGCGGTCACGGTCGTCTGCGCGACGATGTCCATGTGCTTTGCGATTGGGAGCGCGCGGCACGCGATCAGAAGACCCTCACCATTTCACTCCGCGATCGGCCGGTGGCTTTGGGCGGTCCGGCCACGCAAGTGGATGATCGCATGGGCGTGCATTGTTGGTCTGGTGCTCATCGCCGGGCGACCGGTGATCCTGTACAACTATGGCAGTGGTCGTTGCCAATATGTCGACTGGTGGCTCACAGCGTACTGGCGTGCTCCAACCACGGATGGCCGCTACGCAGGGTGCCGGTTTCTCAGCACTACGAAAAATTGGGCGCCTCTATAAACTTCCGTTTGAGTTGTTTGTCGGGTCGAGAAGCGCAATCAATTCGTGGTTTCCACTGGCACATGCCAACTCGATGGGGCGGCGCCCCAGGCTATCGCGCTGCGTGAGGTCGGCGGTCGCAAGCGTCTGGCGCACTGCGTTGAGGTCTCCCCGATACGCCGCGCGATGTAGCGGTGTCATCGAGATCTCGGAGCGCGGAAGCAGGCGAGACAGAAGGTCTGGCAGGGTTTGCTCTTGAACAGCTGTGGTGGGGAGTTCTATTGGGGGCGACGTTTCGTCAGGCACGTAAATCCGGCGGGGAAACTCGACGTCATCGTCTGAACGACCGTCTGTCCCGTGATGTTGCGCCATATCAGACGGTCGGCCATATGAGGCCATGCCGCCGACACGTCCCATCATCGAGCCACCGGGCGGCTCTTTACGGTGCGCGACCTCAAGCCCAAGGTCCCATAGGCGGTACCCGCTCACCTCATGGACGATGTCCAGGTGATTTTTCCACTCTTCGGTTTTCCAACAGTCAATTTCGACAGAACTCTCCGCATTATCGTCTCTGTCCATTTCACGAAGGGAATAAGCATATTTCAGAAACCCCGAGGCTGCCGCTTTGTTCTTTTCACGAACGGAATAGAGAGTAGGTGTGAAAAAGTGCGTCTCAGAATTCTGAGGATTGCGGAGCAACAGTCGTGACGGATTGGCTCGATAGAACCAGTACCCGTTGAGGCAATTGTCGATCACAGGCGTCCACTGATCGTCTCGCCACTCGCATTCCAGGATTTGGACCATGAGAAAGTCCGGCTCGTTCACATCGTGGATGATCAAGAATTCTGTCGGGGCGGGTTCCACCTCAAGCAAGTTGTCGAGCGTGTATACAAATACCCCATCCTCAGGATTGACATGCAACGGTTTCTTTGAACCGAATAAACCAAGGCGCTTCGGCTTTGCGATCGCCGCGGTGCCGAAAAAATCCGCAAATGTTCGCCCAATTTGCAGAATATTCTCAAGCACTGACGATGTTCGCGCACTGTTCTGTATCTGTGTTGTGAACTGCTCGATGAGGTAAAATGCGCGAGCATTTTTCGCGAAACCTCCCTCGTCAAGCCAATATCCAATCATTCGCTCCAACTTTTCTACATGCAACCATCCTGCGTCGACGTCGCGGTGACAGCTGCCCAATCGATCAAGTAATTCCCGTGCCAATTTTCTTGGGCCAAGGCCGGTGTCGGCTCGGTAGTCCCGCATTTGTTGGAACACACGCGTTTGGTAGCCCCGGTCCGGCAAAGGTGGTGCGAACTCCAGATTGATGGGTTCAAATCGCGTTTCGGGGACTTTCGGGGATCTTCGGGACATTTGGGGTCTGCGCCCGCTTGGTCAGATGATGATCGAGTGAGACGGTGGCGAAGTTCGACACCGGTCTGTGAATAGATGATTCGCAATCACGTGTTGGGCAGGTGTGGCGCTTCCATGAGAAGCAGACAAGCCACGGTTGTCCCGCTTGGTGCTCGAACATTCGACGTTACTGAATGGAGTGCCGGACGTGACATCCTGGATTGAGATCTTCCCAAGACCCGTGGTGGCGATTGCCGCCGGATACGTCGTCGTGTCCTTCGTCACTGGAGCGGTGTTTGCCGAACGCCTTGCCGAGTGGCAGCACATTCCGGCCTGCAACGTAAAACTTGCCGCATCATCCGCCGACAGCGACTTCGCTGCTCTCAGTGAAGCGGAACGCAAGCGGCGGCTCTTGCAGGGATTGCTTCGGAGCATGCCTCAGCTTCGCGAGTTGCCCATGGTTCGCGAGATTGCTCCGCTGCTGACCGGGCCGAAACGAACCCGCCGAACAACAGATTTCACCTCACACTGCGCCTGCCTTGCGGACGCAGCGGTGGCCGAAACGCGGTGGGATTTCATGGTCTGGGTCGCGACCCTGAGAGTTCACACGCCCAGTGGCGTATCGCGATTCTCCGGCGTCATGGCGAACCTCGACAAGACTGGTCGCTGCGGCAACGCGAGGTCGGCATCATGAGTGGAAAAAACAATGCACCTTGGTCGGTCGCAGGCTTCTACGTCGACGATGAAGTCATACGAACGCGGCGGACGTCGATCGCAACAGAACACGTGGATTTAGTCGATATCCGCCGTCCACTGCTCGGACCAGGTGTTGCGACTGCGGTGTTCTTGGCTGGATTGGCCATGCGGTTTGGGGATCTCCTGACCGGCACCGAGATCACGTCGATGGCCGTGATCGGTTGCCTCGCGATTTGTGCAGGCAGCTGTCTGGCCCGCCTGAAGTTGCAGAGCTTTAGTATTCGTGACGTCGCAATTTTTCTTCCGATCTGGATCGCGCAACCCATGAGGGTGGCGATCGATCAGGTTCTGAAAACAAGGAGACGCACCAAAGCAGAAAGAAGAGGAATGAATACATGACTCATTGGAACTCACACTGGTCCAAGCGACCCGCCCACTCGGTCACCGATACGCTCGACCGTGAACCATATGCGCGTCACGCATCGGCGGCATCTTCGCGCACGGAGCCCACCAGGACAGATAACGCTGCGCAGAATGTACAGCGCACAAGACCACATCTCACCACCCCCGAGGCGGCAGCATATCTCGGGGTCTCACCACGGTCGCTTGAGCGTTACCGCGTCGAAGGAACGGGGCCGCCATACCTGAAAGCCGGGCCGGGCAAACGCGCGAGGGTGTTCTACCGCTTGTCGGATCTGGATCAATGGCTGGAAGGCCGGGTCTACACCAGCACGTCGGAGTACGGCCTCTAACACCTAGCCCCCGCCCGGCGCGTCGTCGCCGCGCAACAACTTCCAACACACTCAAACAACGGAGAACAACCCCTGTTCTCCGAGCGGTCGCGGTCGGTCCGACGCCTGAACGAATAGCTGCGCCGAATTGAAGGAGAAATATTATGACTTACTCAGGTTCGCAAGAGGACGAGACTGACCTCAGGTCGTTCCCTCCCATAACACGATCGGAGCCCCCGATTGAACATCGCTATAACTGGGTCTTGTTGCTGATCTCGTTGTTCATCATGATCGGCGTTTCCATGGGAGTGGAGGCGACGCTCCCCGGTGACGATATCGCACGAAACTTCATGGTATTGTTCGTCGGCGTCGTTGCTGGAACTCTTTCGTTCGCGGCCAACAAAGTTGCGTTTCATGTGGGCTCGAAACTCGCCTCGCGTGGAGACCGCATCGCGATCGCACTTTGCGCCGCCTGGTTCATTGGGCTTGGTGCAACCGTCGGAACGATCGGCCTGACAGGCGTCGGCCATGACATTGTCGCAGCCGAACAGCTGCGTCGCCCTTTGGTGGCGATGGAACGCGCCAAGGATCGCCTTCTGTCATCCGGCAGTCAGACCTCCGGTATCGGCAGTCTGGCATCGGCGGCTAGCAGCGACATCGATAGCTTGGTGTCGTGTGAGATCAGAGGCGGTTGTATTTCGGGACGTTCTGGCGTGGGCCGTCAGGTCTCCGAACTGCGTTCGATTGCTTCTCGGCTACGTGCTTTCGAACGGACCTTCGAGGGATCGAAGCGGAAGCGGTCATCTTACGCCGCGCGTCTCGCAAAACTTGCGGCTGACTATGAGGAGCAATTGGGCGTTGGCGGAGCGAGTCCGAAAAACCGTGCCGCGTTGCTCAAGATTTACTCACAGGCACGTGCCGTACTGACCGACCTGGAAGGGGAGACGAACGGCGCAGCGATCGGTGCTCTCGTGTCCGAACTGCGCGGGTTTCGCTCACGCAATGGTGTCGGACGGATCAATCTGTCCGCGCGGCTGCGTCAGCATGCTGACCGCATCGAGGAAGCGCTTCCCACACTGGGTCGCTCTGAAATCGAGCTACCGTCCTTTCCGGGTCCAGTCGGCATCACTGCCGCCTGGGGACACCTCGACAAGGTCTGGCCGTACGCGCTTCTCCTGTTCGGGCTTGAATCCATCGTCATTGTGCTCTGGATCATGCTCGTTCGTCGTCTCGTCGCGTGGCGGGAGCACCTGGCACAGCTCGAATCTGTGGAGGCCGCTCAGTCTTCGCACGGTGCGAGACGCCACGATGAAG
>JBCAXC010000226.1:0-4595 GCA_038534255.1 Pseudomonadota bacterium | reverse complement strand
CCGTAAAAAACCGCAGGCCGGTGACGGGCAGGTCGTAGAGATGGGCGTAACTGTGCGCCATCAGCTCGTTCGACTTTTTCGTCGCAGCGTAGAGGCTGAGCGGATGATCGACGTTGTGATGCACGGAAAACGGCATCGTTTCGTTCGCGCCATAGACGGACGATGATGACGCGTAGACCATATGCGCGATGGCGTTGTGGCGGCAGCATTCGAGGATGTTGGCTGTGCCGACGAGGTTGGCATCGACATAGGCGCGCGGATTCTGGATGGAATAGCGGACGCCGGCCTGGGCCGCGAGGTGGATGACGCGATCCGGTTTGTGCGCGGCGAAAACAGCCTCAAGGGCGGCCGCGTCCGCGATATCGATATGGGCGAATGCGAAACCTGCGTTTGGCATCAACCGTTCGAGGCGGGCATGCTTGAGGCGGGGATCATAATAATCATTGATGCTGTCGACGCCGATGACCTCATCGCCGCGGTCGAGCAGCTGGTGGGCAACGTGAGAGCCAATGAAGCCTGCGGCGCCAGTAATGAGTACTTTCATCGTTTCAGTCTCTGCGGTGCTCTGTGCGTCAGGGAGAAAAATGAGTTCGCGGATCAAAGACGCCAGACGTGGGCGCCACCGGCCTCGAGTGCTGCAGCGTCCAGCTTGCTTTTCACATCCGCGATCAGCCCACCGGGTTTCAAGCGCTCAAGCAATTGGCCTGGGCCGCCATCGAGGTCGTCGTTGTGAGCGACAGCAAGCAGAATTGCGTCAGCTTGCGGCAAGTCCTCCCCCGGCGTGAGGGCGAGCCCGACGACGGCGATGACAGGATTTTTCTGGGACACGAGGCTGGGCCTGCAGATTGTGCCGTCTTGACGCGAGCGATGCGGTTGCACAAATCGCCACGCTCAGCAACCGAGCGGCGGCCGCCAAAGGCCATTGTATCGCAACTGGTAACTAAGAGTCCTGCGGTTTCTCGATCGGACCGTTCGCCTTTTCCCAACCGCCGAAGCCCTCCTTCAGGTGCGCGGCCTCGAAGCCCATGTCCTGCAGCGTTGCGACGGTCAGCGCGGAACGCCAGCCTGAGGCACAGTGAAAGACGAAGTTTTTGTCTTGCGCGAAGATGTCCTTGAAATACGGGCTGTGCGGGTCGACCCAGAACTCGGCCATGCCGCGCGGGCAGTGAAAGCTGCCGGGGATGAAGCCAGAGCGCTGACGCTCGCGGATGTCGCGAATGTCGACGATGACCACATCCGGATCTTCCACCATGGCGAGGGCATCGGTCGTCTCGATTTCTTCGATGCGCGCGCGCGCGGCCTTCACCATGTTGGCGACGGTGGTTTTCAGTTCTGGCTTCACGGGGGGTGTCCTCCGGGTTTCGTGGTTGGCGCTGCTGCGCTAGCGGGGCTTTGGCGGCGTATCCTGTTTCGCCTGGTCAAATGCTGCGCGCCGCGCCGCGAGATCAGCCGCGCTCAGGTGATCGATGCGGAAATAGTCACGCTTCCAGTCGGGCTTGCCGGGCCAGATGTGTGGCGTCGTCTGTGTGGTTCGCGGGGCCGACGCCCTCTCCAGCAGTTGGACGGCGCGCGCTGCGATATCGCGCTGAACATCCGGCGCGTTGGGTGGACCGGCGGCGCTGCCGAGCGGGAAATCGTTGAACAGAAAGCGCGGGACGCCGACATGCTCGATGATGTCGCGCGCGCAGCCGATGATCACGGTTGCGATGCCTTTCGCCTCGAGCGCCCGCGCCGCCAGTGCGGTCGACTGATGGCAGACCGGGCAGTTCGGCACGAGGATGGCTGCGTCGATGTTTGCGGCGACACATCGCTCGGTCAGGTCCGGGCAGTTCACGTCCAGCGTGACGCGCTTCGAGCGGTTGGTTGGAAGTCCGTAGAGCGTTGGTGCGAGAGAACCGATGACACCGCGTGTCGCCAGCGCCGCGAGTGCATTAATCGGCACATAGCTTTGCATGTCATGCACGGTGATGTTGTCGCGATCGATACCGACATGCGCATTTCGCAGATCCGGCGATGGCGCGACCGGTCGCTCATAAACGGAGAAAAACTTGGCCCTGGCATTGTAGGGCGCGCCCGGACCCTGAGGGCCTGCGTCCGGCTGATACGGCGCAGCGGTGGTCACGATCGCGACCGTAGTTTCCGCCAATGGCTTGCGGAGCGGTGCGAAGGGGACATCGGCAAAGTGCGCCCACTCGTAAGCACGCTCGAACCCGAGTGCTTCATAGTAGGCGCGGGTGCGCTGAATGTAGGCGACTGGGTCTGATGTCTCCGTCTCGCGGTCCGTCATGAACTGGCGCCTCGCTCGGCAATCTGGCGGGCCGTTTCGGCGAGTGGCTGCACCATCGCACCGACCGCGCCCGCGTCCGCGCCGGACGCATTGCCCTGCAATGCCCGCGCCTTTACACCCTGCACAATCGCGGCAATGCGAAACAGCCCGAACACAAGATAAAACTCCCAACTGTCGATGCCTTCAAGGCCACGCCTTGCGCAGTAGCTCTCAATGTATGCCTGCTCTTGCGGGATCCCGAGCGCCGCGCGATCAAGACCGGCCAGACCGCTCAGGTGCTCGTGACCGGCGGGCATACGAAGCACGCCGCACTGATAGGCGAGATCGGCGAGGGGATGGCCGAGGGTGGAAAGCTCCCAATCCATCACCGCATACACGGTCGCACCCGCGGGATCGAAGATCATGTTGTCGAGACGGAAATCGCCGTGGACGAGTGCGGGCGCGGCGTCTGGCGGTGAGGGATGCGCCTCGAGCCAACGGATGACCTCGTCCATTGCGTCCACGGTCTCGGTTTCGCTGGCGCGGTATTGCCGGACCCAACGCGTCAACTGACGAGCGAAATAGTTGCCGGACTTACCGAAATCCGTGAGGCCGACCGCGTCGATGTCGACCGCATGGATGGCGGCCAGTGTACGGTTCATCGCGTCGTAGGTGGCCGCGCGTTGCGATCGCGACAGCTCGGGCAGGGCCGGGTTCCAGAAGGTCCGGCCTTCGACAAAGTCCATCACGTAGAACATGGTGCCAAGTACATTTTCATCCGCGCAGAGATGGCGGACGCGCGCGACCGGCACATCGGTCTCCTGCAGCGCCTGCATCACGCGAAACTCGCGATCGACGGCATGGGCGGATTTCAGCAGTGTACCGAACGGTTTGCGGCGTAGAACGTAGATGCCGCTTTCCGCCGTGAGCCGGTATGTCGGGTTGGACTGACCGCCGGAAAATTTGTCGATCTTGCGCAGACCGCGAAAACCATCGATGTGCGCGGAGAGATAGCTATCGAGCACGGTCTGCCCGGCGATCACGGGATCGTCCAGCGTCATGGATTGGCGTGGTGGGCGCGGACAAGCTGACGGCCAAGCGCCATCATGTGCACCTGGTCCGGGCCATCGGCAAGCCTGATCTGGCGGGCATAGTTGAACAGAGCTGCCAACGGCAAATCCGGTGTCAGGCCTTTTCCTCCGTGGATCTGGATAGCCCGGTCAATGACGGTCTGTGCCATGCTCGGGGCAACGATCTTGATGGCGGCGATGAGGTCGCGGGCGGCCTTGGCACCGGCGCTGTCAATCTTGGCAGCGGCTTTCAGCGTCAAGAGGCGGGCCTGCTCGATCTCGCAGAACGAGCGAGCGATGTCCTCGCGAATGGACTGATGCTGGCTGAGTTTCTTGCCGAAGGTCTCGCGTTCCTCGACCCGATCAAGCACGAGCTCTAGCGCGCGCTGCGCGGCGCCGATGAGCCGCATGCAGTGATGAATGCGGCCCGGGCCGAGGCGGCCCTGCGCGATCTCGAAACCGCGCCCTTCACCAAGGAGAATGTTGCCCGCCGGCACACGGACACTGTCGAAGATAATCTCCGCATCACCAAACGGGGCATTATTGTAGCCAAACGTCGGCGTGTCGCGCAGGATGGTGACGCCGGGCGTATCTTTCGGCACGAGGATCATCGATTGCTGGCGATGACGATCCGGATTTTCCGGGGCCGTCTTGCCCATCACGATCAGCAGCTTGCAGGTGTCGCGCATCGCGCCCGTCGTCCACCACTTTCGACCGTTGACGACATAACTGTCACCGTCACGCACGATACTGCAGCGGATGTTCGTTGCGTCGGATGACGCGACGTCGGGCTCGGTCATGGAAAAGCCGGAACGGATCTCGCCTGCCAGCAAAGGCGTCAGCCAATCGGCCTTTTGCGCGTCGGTGCCATAGAGGTCCAGCGTTTCCATGTTGCCGGTGTCGGGAGCGTTGCAGTTGAATATCTCCGCGGCCCAGTAGACCCGGCCCATGATCTCGGCGAGCGGAGCATACTCGATGTTGGAAAGGTTGGCGCCACGTTCGTCGGGGAGAAAAAGATTCCAGAGGCCGGCTTCCCGAGCCTTGGCCTTCAGGCTTTCAAAAAACAGCGGCGTCCGGAACGGGTTGTCCGTCGTTGCCATGTGTTCCGCGAATGTCGCCTCGGCGGGAAGGATATGTTCATCCATGAAAGCGCTGAGACGCGCGCGCAGATCCTGAACGCGTGGCGCGTAATCGAAGTTCATCAGTCTTCCGTTTCGTGGCGCGGCATACGGGCCGCACCACTTTCCAGCAAGTTGGCG
>JBCAXC010000225.1:0-4598 GCA_038534255.1 Pseudomonadota bacterium | reverse complement strand
ATCGGGCGGTCAACGCTCTACCGCAAGATGAAGGACTACGGCCTCGAAGCCCGCGCGAGCTGATCGCTCATCGCGAGACCATCCCGTCTGCCGCACTGTCGTCGCAACCAGTACGGCCCACGCCGCCGCATGCCTTCTCAAAGAGGCCTGCGGCGACGTGTTGTGGATTGCGTGATCAGGATGGACAGACGATTGCGTAGATCTTCATAGGACCCAAGCGGCACACGTTTTCATTCGATCGCTGATTTCAGTGCATCTCGAATTTCTTGACGCAGCGGGTCATCGAAATTCGCGGTATCACGTGAAAAGTCAGCGAGCGCTTCGCGGGTTAATGGGGGCATCTGCAAAATCGGTCGCCCGGTTTGCGAATTCAAAACACAGTCACGCTCAATCGCATTGCAGTTTGGATTGCTCCATCGCGGCCCGAAATGGTGAACCGCCCGCCACATGAGCAATGCGCGTGTGCGACCGACGCCCGACGCAAGCAGACCTTCGTAAAACACTTCGTGCACCCGCTGCCATGACCGCTGGCGGACTTCCACGTGATAGTCGTGGATCACTGATGCATCGCGATGCTTTCCAGCAAACGGTGAACCGATGACCGACCACAAGACACGTGGGATCGACGCTCCGTTCACGATCGCACCTTTTGGCGCGACCCATATAGAGCCTCGGCTATCGACAAAGCGAAAAGCGCGTTCCAGACGCAAACTGCGACCGTCCTCCAGAGCCCGGACGATCAAAGGATCTGGGAAATGGCTTTGCTCTGCACGGGATGGGCTGCCGGTCGAAGCTAAGAGTAGGGCGACCAAGGCAACACGCGTAACACCCCCCATGTGTCAGCCTCCAATCTTAGTTGCGCCGTTCATGAGATGAAGCCCATTGAGATACACTTTCTTCAGTGAATCATCGCCCTCGAGGATTTCAACGAAGTTGGTCTTCAGCTCTTTGTCGCGGCCAATAACACAAAGAAGTCCTTCAATGCCGCCAAAGTCCACGACCAGTTTGTCGGGGCTCTTCGACATCACATAATCATCATTTACTTCAAAGACCTCACGGTAAAAACCCTTTGGTCCGAAAGCTTCGTCGTACTCGGTACGCACCTGATCGTCGGTTCTGTCATGCGTCACGATGAACAGCGCGTTCATGCACATTTCTGAGATCTGGGCCTTCGAGAACTGGTCCGTGCTCCTGACGTCTAAGTCGTACTTGAAGGGTTTGCGCGAACCTTTGAAACGTCCAAAAATTCCAATGTCAAATGCAAGTAGTTTATGGACGCGATCAATTTTATAGAAATCGCGAGAGCCAACTGCCAGCATCTGCTTGATCAATCTCCGGGGGAAGTCAGGGCGAAAAAGCTGCGACATGTCTCTCAGCGCTGCCTCATAACGACTTTCGATGTCGTCACCCGAGTACTGCAAGTCTCTGTTCGCGACAATGAATGGACTGTGGAACCCCAGACGCGAAGTCGTGTGCATTGTGCGCTGAACGTAGGTGAAGTTTGGTGAATTAAACGCAGAGCGCCCCGCCATGAACGCGATTGCACAGGCTGACATGCAAGCCGTGTCTTTCAGAACAATCGTCTCGATCGTGTGCAGGGTTATGGCGTCTGCGATCTTGAGCGCTTCGTTGAAGGAGCCCCCCTCGCTTGAGAGCGTCAGAAAGACGTTCGTAAAGAAACAATTCCCGTCCGGCTTGGGTAGCAGCTGGCAGGTCGCGTCTCCGCGGTTCAGCTGCAGCAGCGCCTTGAGAAATTTTTCATAGTCTCCCCGCTTGATGGGCCCGCGTAGGTAAAGACCGCGTCGCGGTTCGCAATATCCATCCGTGCATTTCCCTTGTGCCGGCAGACCGGCGGGCAGCACATCATAAACGCCAATGTCAGCCGCAGTGGCTGAGGAGGTTGGCACTGTGCTGGCGGCCGGTACGAATACCAAGCCGAGGACAAGTCGTGCGAGAAGAGCAGATGGCCGGTTGCGAAAGAAATGTGGGCGCTTGAGCATACCTTAAAGCAACGATCGGGGACGGTGAACGGCCAATACTAAGTTAGGACGGGACCGATGGTTCTTCACGTCTGTCGACTTGTCAACGGCTGGCACCTCGCGCTCGGACGCTACTGCAGCCGCATGGCCTCCCGGAAAACCTGCGGCGGCGTTGTATCCGCGGTTGACCGGCCCGCCGACGCGCCACCACGACGTGTTGCGCACGCAGTTATGCACAGCCGCAACACTTGTGCTCAAAAGCGAAAACCCCTTGGAAAACCCGACTCATAAGCATGTGTGGCGACTGGTTTTACACACCGACGTCACGTAGGGTCCGCGACGATCTCAACAAGGAGCGAAGCCATGCGGATTCTCCGAGCCACACTCGTCGGCGCGTCATTGATTGTCGCAGCAGGACACGGCGCGACGCAGGCTCTGGCAGTTGAACCGGGCGCGCCGCACCGGTTGCTGACGCATGATGTGCTGGTGGCGGAAGCCCTTGAGGCGCAGCTCGCCGCGCTGCCGGCGCGCGAGGAGGCGGACGGGATCAGCGCGATGAAGGCGTTTTATGCCGCGCGCGACTATCGCCCGATCTGGATCACGGAGCAGCGGCTGGGCGAAGCCGCGGTGAGGGCGGCCGACGAGATCAGCAAAGCGGATACGTATGGGCTCGATCCGGCAGCGTTTCGGTTGCCAGAGCTTGGTCGCAAAGCGCTAGCGGCTGAAGCGCTTGTGCGTGATGAATTGACGATGACGCGGGCGGTGCTGAGCTATGCCGTGCACGCGCGCGGGGGGCGGATCGATCCGCGCAAGCTGAGTGCCTACCTGGATCGCGGGGCGTATCCGGTCGCGCCGAAAAATGTGCTTGCCGGTGTGGCATCCAATGCCACGCCCGATGCCTATCTGCGTAGCCTCCAGCCGCAGCATCCCGAGTTTAAGCGGCTTCGGGCACGCTATCTCGAAATTCTTGATGGCGAAGGTCAGGTGGATCGGGTGACGATCCCGGCCGGGCCCACGCTGCGTCGCGGAACACGCCATCCGCAGGTCGCCATGCTGCGCGAACGCCTTGGCGTGCCGGCGCCGCAACCGGAGCCCGAACTGGTTTCCAACAACGCTGTTGCTGACGGAGAGGCCGAGGCTGCCGATCCAGCGATCGTCGCGGCACAGCGAGAGCGCGCGGCGAAACGGCTGGCGCAAACGTTCGGCGATCCGCTGAATGATGCAGTGCGCGCCTTTCAGAAGAAGAACGGTCTCAAGGTGGACGGCATTGTCGGCTCGGGCACGCGGCGCGCGCTCAATGGCGACGGTGTGAAGCTCAAGCAGCGCCTGCTCGTCAATATGGAGCGCTGGCGGTGGATGCCGCAGGATCTCGGCGACTACTACATCTGGGCCAACATTCCGGACTATCGCTTCTATGTCGTGAAGAATGGCGAGATCATCCACACCGAGCGTGTGGTGGTCGGCAAATATCAAAACCAGACGACGACGTTTTCCGACGAGATGGAAAAGATCGTGTTCAACCCACGCTGGTACGTGCCGCCCTCAATAAAAGAATTTGATTTGCGTTCGGCGAGTGCGATCCGGCGCAAGGGCCTGCGGGTGCAACGCGGCGGGCGGTATATCGATCCGGGCAGCGTCGACTGGTCGACGGCCAACATGGCGCGCTACAACATCTATCAACCGTCCGGGCCCAGCAACGCGCTTGGCAAGCTGAAATTCCTCTTTCCGAACAAGCACGCGATCTACTTCCACGACACGCCGAAGAAGAGCCTGTTCAATCGCACAGCGCGCGCCTACAGCCATGGATGTGTGCGGGTACGCGATCCACGCCGGTTCGCCGAAGTGCTGCTGGCCGAAGATCAGGGTATTTCACGCTCCGCAGTTGGGGCGCGACTCGCGGGCGGTCAGCGCAGCACCGTGTTTCTGGAAAACAAGGTGCCCGTGCACATCACGTATTTCACGGCGCGCGCTGACAGCGACGATGGCGATATCCGCGTGATGCGCGATATCTACCGCCACGACAATCGCATCTCGCAGGCGCTTGCCGGCAAGAAAGTGCCGTACATTGCTATGAATGCACTCTCTGGCCGCAAGCGAGTCCGCCGCACCCAGGTCAGCACCCGCAAGAAAAAGAACAATCCCTTCTGGATCAACAACATTTTCGGGCTGAACTGACCGTCATCAGCAGACAGACACGTGACTCTCGGACGGTCGGCTTTTCGCGAAGCCGGCCGTTTCTTGTGCCTGGATCGTTGCTCCGCCCCGCCTAACCTCTGCCCTTGTTCTGCGGCATCCCGCACTCTTGGGCGCGAATCGTTGCGCCGACGACGATTGCTTAACGCGGTCTTAATCGATCGCGCGGATGGTGCTGATCGGCCGACGATCAGTGTACGGGGTGGCGAGGCGCACAATGGCGTCTGGATGCTGTTGCCCCGATGAGAGCCCGGAGCATGGCGTGCCGCACGGATTGAACAGCACATGCACCAGTGCGCGCACGGCCGGTTTCGGCCTGCTTGCTTTGGTGGCATCGAGCACGCGGTTCTTGTCGGAGTTGGCCGCGAGCGGAGAGATGGCGATCAGCGCGCTCGATGCCACCAAAGCAAGCAGGCCGAAACCGGC
>JBCAXC010000224.1:0-4676 GCA_038534255.1 Pseudomonadota bacterium | reverse complement strand
TTGCACATGGTCAGACTGGCTCATGAGGGTTTTTCCTCCACGGTCTGGGTGATGTCGAGCGTGCCATCACGGTGCATCATGGCGCTAAAACCGCGCGGCACGACAATGGTCGTCTCATCCTCAGTAATGACTGCGGGGCCGAGGACGCTATGGCCCGCGCGCATGCTCTCCCGCGCGATCTCGGCCGCCTCACACTGCGCGCGTATCGCCGGATCAAACAGTGTGCGTACGCCCGTCGCGGCGACGACCTCCCTTGCATCCGGCAACGTCACGACCTCTGGCATATGGCGCGTCGTCGAGGCGTTGGCCGCCCATACGGTAATCTCGCTGTCGAGACCGCTGACCGTTCGCGCAAAGAGCGTGCGATATTCCTTCTCGAACGCGGCGAGATATGAGGCAGCATCCGGGCTCTGCACCTGCTCGGTTGTCAGCGGCACAGGAATTTCCCACCCTTGGCCGATGTACCGCATAAACGCCTTGAACGTGCAGCCCACCTCTCCCTCGGGCGCGCACGACGCAACGAACCCCAGCGCCTCCTCCTGCAGCTCATCGAGCGTGTTGCGCACGCGCGCCGGATCGAACGCCGACATCCGCATATAGTGCGAGCGCGTCGCCTCGAAGCTAAACGGTGCGCGCAAAAATCCGATTGCCGATCCGACACCGGCCCCGGCCGGCACCAGGAGCCGATCGATGCCGAGTTTCTCACACAGCCGACCCGCATGCAGGGGCGCCGCGCCACCAAACGCGATCATCGTGTAACCCGCGAGATCTTCTCCATTCTCGACGGCATGCACCCGCGCGGCGTTGGACATGTTTTCATCCACCACCTCGGAGACGCCGAAAGCGGCCGCACCAGCGTCCATCGCGAGCGGATCACCCACCGCGTCCAATAGCGCGCGTTCCGACGTTTCAGGAAAGAGCGGGATCGCGCCGCCTGCAAAATTCTCCGCGTCCAGCCGACCGAGCACGAGATCAGCATCGGTGACGGCAGGTCGGGCACCGCCGCGTCCGTAGCACGCCGGGCCGGGCTCGGACCCCGCGCTCTCAGGCCCAACACGGATCTGCTGCAGACTGTCGACCTGCGCGAGCGAACCGCCGCCAGCGCCAATCTCCACCATGTCGATCACGGGGATGGAAATGGGCATCCCGCTGCCCTTCTTGAAGCGATACGTGCGCGCCACTTCAAAGACACGCGCAGTCTTCGGCGATTGATCCCGGATTAGACAGATTTTCGCTGTCGTGCCGCCCATGTCGAACGAGAGAGCTTTGTCGACACCGAACCGCCCGGCAATGTCGGAGGCAAAAATCGCTCCACCTGCCGGACCACTTTCCACAAGCCGGACCGGAAACTCGGACGCGCTCTCAAGCGAGATAATGCCGCCACCAGAGTGCATCAGGAAGATCGGGCAGGACGCCCCTGCATCGGCGAGACGCGCACCAAGCCGACCGAGATAACGCGCCATCATCGGCTTCACATAGGCATTCGCCACAACCGTGTTGAAGCGCTCATACTCGCGCATCTGCGGTGAAACTTCTGCACTGAGCGAGATCGAAATGTCAGGCAAGCGCACGCGCAGCGCGTCACGCACTGCCCGCTCGTGAGCGCCGTCAAGATAGCTGTGCAGCAGTCCGACTGCGACGCTCTCATAGCCCCGCGTCGCAATCATCTCGACGACCGCATTGATCTCCGCATCGTCAAGCGGAATTAGTTCATCGCCATTCGCCGCAAGACGTCCGGTAACCGTGTAGCGATGATTGCGCGCCAGCAGAGGCTTCGGGAGTTCGAGATCGAGGTCGTACTGCTCAAAGCGGCTCTCCGTGCGCATCTCGATAACATCGCGAAAGCCGGCGCTTGTTATGAAGGCCGTCTTGGCGCCACGCCGTTCGATCAGCGCGTTGGTCGCAAGCGTCGTCCCGTGGATGACGTGCGTGATATCAGAGGGGGAAATGCCCGCACGCGTGCAGACAGTAGCCAGCCCTTCGAGGATCGCATCTTCCGGCGCAGCGTAGGTCGTTAGCACTTTTGTGGAGAAGAGCGCGCCGTCGACCTCCAGCACTGCATCGGTGAACGTGCCGCCAATGTCGGCACCGAACTTGATCTGATTGGCTGACACCGCCCGAACCCTGACCGAAACGACGAGACCTCGGCGTGGAACTTAGAGAGGTTTTCTCACGAGGGCGAGCGCGGAAAAATTGGCGTATGATCGAGCTCAAGCTCGTCCTCCAGCACGCCCGCAGCCGCAAGCAGCCCCGCCTCACCGCGTGAGCGCCCCACCATCTGCAAGCCAACAGGCAACCCGTCGCGCGTGAACCCGCAGGGCAGCGACAGTGCGGGATGACCGATCAGCGTGATCGCATAGACGATCGCCAGCCAGTCGATGTACGTCTCGAATTTTACTCCGTTGCAGGATTTCACGTAGCGCTCTTCAACCGGAAACGGCGGCACAATCGTCGCCGGTGTGAGCAGCAGGTCGTAAGTCTCAAAGAAAGTGGCGGCATGGGCGATCATCTCGGCACGTCCAAGCTGCGCCCGGCCAATCTCGGCTGAGGTAAGTGCGAGCCCCTTTTCGATGTTCCAGATCACCTCAGGCTTCAGCGCGTCACGATGCGCCGCAAGCAAATCCGCCATTCCGGTCGCAAAGCTATGTGCCCGCAGCACCTGAAACACCTCATGCGCCTGCGACAGGTCGGGCGCCGCCTCTTCGACGATGACACCAAGACCTTCGAAGCGCGCCGCAGCCGCGCGACAAAGATCGGCCACCTCTTGGTCAACGGGCGTGATGCCGAGATCAGCCGAAAACGCGATCCGACGCGGGCGCTGGCGCTCTGCGGCCACCGCGCGAAACGAGCGCGCCGGAGCGTCGAGCGACAGTGGTTCCCGCGGGTCATGCCCGCTCATTGCATCCAGAAGCAGTGCAACATCATCGACAGTACGCGCCATCGGCCCGTCGGTGCTGAGCGGATCGAACGGGTCTGCGCTTGGCCCGCTCAAAACGCGGCCCGGGCTCGGGCGAAGGCCAACGACGCCGCAGAAACTCGCTGGATTGCGGAGTGAACCGCCCATGTCCGAGCCGTGCGCCAGCCATGCCATGCCTGTCGCGAGCGCAACGGCAGATCCACCGGACGATCCCGCCGCCGAGAGATGTGTGTTCCACGGGTTGCGCGTGGCACCGAACACGTCGTTGAAGGTGTTGGCCCCGGCGCCGAACTCCGGCGTGTTTGATTTGGCGAAGACAATGCCGCCAGCATTTTCGATCCGCTCCACACCGTGAGCCGATTGCAAGGGGATGTGATCAGCGAAAATCGGCGAGCCTGAGGTCGACCGCACACCTGAGACGTCACTCAGATCCTTGATGACAACCGGGATGCCGTGGAGCACATCGCGCGGACCACAAGGCCGCTCGGTCGCCGCCGAACGCGCCCGGTCAAGGCACAGTGTCGGCAGTGCATTGACAAAAGGATCAACAGCCGCGATCCGCGTCTCCACCGCGTCGAGGAGGTCGAGAGAGCCCACGGCGCCGCTGGCGAGCAACGCGACGATCTCCGTGGCGCTTTTCTCGATTAGCGACACGCTGACGAGCGCGCGTTACCGAGGCGCGCGCTTGGCGAGGATCCGCTGGAGCGTACGGCGATGCATGTTCAGCCGCCGTGCCGTCTCGGAAACATTACGATTGCAAAGCTCATAGACCCGCTGGATATGCTCCCAGCGCACACGATCCGCACTCAGCGGATTTTCCGGCGGCGCCGCCTTCTGGTTCGGCGGAGCGAGCAGCGCCTTACAGACGTCATCCGCATCGGCCGGCTTGGAAAGATAATCCACCGCCCCAAGCTTCACCGCAGAAACAGCCGTTGCGAAGTTGCCGTACCCGGTCAACATGATTGCACGCGCATCCGGGCGAATGCGCTTCAACTCTTCGATCACGTCAAGCCCGTTGCCGTCGCCAAGGCGCATGTCGATCACGGCAAAGGCCGGCGGATTGCTGCGGATTTCGGCGAGGCCCTCAGCGACGCTCGAGACCATCCGCACATCAAAACCGCGGTTTTCCATAGCGCGACCCAGACGCGCGACGAATGGCTGGTCATCATCGACAATCACGAGCGTGGCGTCATCCGGAAGCGCGGATTCCGGTGCGTTCGTCGCCGTGACGGTTGTCGGGTCTGCGGTCGCGATATCCATCGTCGTGTCCTCGATCTGCAGCAGTCTCAAGCGGCGACGCTCGGTCGCCCGCTGATATCAACGTCGTCCCGCAGATATGTGTGTCTGCGGCACTTTGTTCAATATACGGGGCAAACGAGCGAACCGATCAGGCCGCAAGTTGGTCACATTGGTTACCGGCGACATGCAGGATGACCAGTCACACCTGCTCACGAAACCTTTACGGTCTCCGGGAATTCATCGATTGCGCGCGCGTCCCCATCGATCGCGCCGCTCTGCTCATCAAGCAACGGACGCGCTTCGAAGTCGGCCCGCCGCCACACCAGCCGAACGACCGCGCCATGCGCTGGCGGAAACCGGTTGCCGATCGTGATGTTCGCACCGGATCTCTCCAGCAGCGTACTCGCAATAAAGAACCCGAGCCCGAGACCCGCGTGATCCGCGTCGTCACTGCGATCCAGCGTGCGGGCAAGTGGGCGGGTCGTCAGGTAAGGTTCGCCGAGCGTATCGATTACGTGTT
>JBCAXC010000223.1:0-4691 GCA_038534255.1 Pseudomonadota bacterium | reverse complement strand
CGGATGTTGCCAAGAAACTGATTTCCGAGCCCCTCACCCTTTGAGGCGCCCTTCACAAGGCCTGCGATGTCGACGAATGTCAGGCGGGCCGGCAGCTGTTCGGCCGACTTGGCGATGCCCGCGAGTTCCGCGATCCGCGGGTCTGGCACAGGCACATCGCCGACATTCGGCTCGATCGTGCAGAACGGATAGTTCGCCGCTTCCGCTGCTGCGGTCTTGGTGAGCGCATTGAACAGCGTCGACTTGCCGACGTTCGGCAATCCGACAATGCCGCATTTGAAACCCATGATCGTCGGTCCTTGTAGAGGATCACCGGCAGGTGATCAGGTGTCGTCACAAGCCGCCTCCGTGCAGCTCAGGTGTCATCGGACGTGTCGGATTTGTCTCCGCGGCGTGTCACCAGGCTGCGCAACGTGTCCGCCATCGGCCCGTCCAGCTCCGAGAATTTCTCCGCAAAGCCCCACTTGCCGAACGCGGACTTGCCCTTGTCGGGCTCAGTGATGGCAGACGTGTCGCTGCCGCGTTCGGCTTGCGCCTTGCCCTTCGGCGCTGGCCGCGTCGCGGCAGACGTCCCGCGCAACCCGAGCGCGATATCGGTCATGAAGCGCGCCGGATCGCCGTCAGCAAGCCGCCCCGCCGCGCGCGACATTTCATCGAGCAACGGCGCGAGCCACGTCTGATCCGCCTTGGCGAAGTCGCCGAGCACATGCGAGTGAACGCGATCCTTGTGGCCCGGATGACCGATGCCGATGCGCACGCGCACGAACTCCGGCCCCATCTGGTTCGTGATGGAGCGCAGCCCATTGTGCCCCGCCGCCCCGCCACCCGTCTTCACCTTGACCTTGCCTGCAGCCAGATCGAGTTCGTCATGGAAGACGATCACGTCGTCGTCCGCGCATTTGTAGAACCGCGCCGCATCCTGCACCGCGCGCCCTGACTCGTTCATATAGGTCTGCGGTTTGACGAGGAGCGTTTTCACCCCGTCCAGCAGCCCTTCACTGACGTCGCTCTGAAACTTCTTGCGCCACGGACCAAAATTGTGCCGCTCCGCGATGGCGTCGACCGCCATGAAGCCGACATTGTGGCGATGCCGCGCGTACTTCGCCCCCGGATTGCCGAGCCCAATCATCAGTTTCATGAGGCCCTCGCTCGTTCGCGGCGGATCGCATGTGACCCGCCGCGAACTGAAGGATTAGTCAGACGCGCTGTCGCCTTTGTCGCCGCCGCCTTCTGCAGCGTCGGCGCCCTCGGCCGCTTCCGCATCGTCGTCTTCAGACGGCTCGGCCTCGACAGTCGGCGCCGCAATCGTCGCGATCGTAAAGTCGCGATCGTCGATCACCGGTGTGACTTTCTCCGGCAGCGTCACATCCGAGATGTTGATCGAGTCGCCGATCTCGCGCCCGGTGAGATCAACAACAAACTCGTCCGGGATGGCGAGCGCCGGGCAGTTCACCTCGATCGCGAAGCGAACCACGTTCAGTACACCACCACGGGTGAGGCCCGGGCACTCGTCTTCGTTGATAAAGGTCACGGACACTTCGACGGTCACTTCGGCATCGGCCGCGACGCGCAGAAAATCCACATGGATGATCTGGTCGCTCACCGGATGCAACTGGACGTTCTTCGGGATCACCTGATTGCGCTGCCCATCGACCATCACGTTGTAAACGGTCGCGAGGAAGTTGCCGGTCTGGTGCTGCTTCCACACCTCGAGGCTATCAAGTGTAACGGCCTGCGGTGGCTTCTTGTCACCGTAGATCACACCGGGAACCCGTCCGTCGCGGCGAATGGCACGTGCGGCCCCCTTGCCGACACGGTCGCGGGCCGCGGCGTTCAAATCAAGAACGTCAGCCATGGTTGGTCTCTTTCCAAAAACGTGAAAAGGGCCGCCGCCACATGACGGAGCCCCACAATCGCGCGCCCTGAGTGCCTCCAAGGGTGTCAGGCAGGCCGCACGCCAGCGCGCTATACGTGAAAGCGGCAGCGGTGACAACTGTGGGTGCGTCGGGGAGGCGTCGCCTCGACTCGGTCGAGCAGTCATGATCTAGCCGCCAGTCGCCCCAACACCGCCCGGCGCTAAAAAAACACCATCACCCCCCAAAGGATCCGCGCAGCGGTGACGTCCTACCTTTAGCGACATGATGGATGATCCGAGTGATGATTGGCTGATCGAGCGCGCGATCACGGGCGACGCGGCGGCGTTCGCGCGGCTGCTCGAACGTCATTACGACTTCATCCACCGCGTCGCATTCCGGTGGGCTGGTAACAGCGCGGATGCCGAGGACATCGCGCAGGACGTTTGCATCAAGCTCGCGACAGCGCTGGCATCATACCGGCGCGAGGCCGCGTTCATGAGCTGGCTCTACCGGATCACGCTGAATGCCGTGCGGGATCGCCAGCGCAAGCAGAAGCGGACGGCCGCGCACCTCGACGGCGTTGCCCTGCTGGCAGAAGCGGTGACGCCCGCCACACAGGAGCGCGCGTCCGAGGTGCACGACCTCTGGCAGGCCGTGCGTCAGTTGCCGGAGCGGCAGCGCGACGCTGTGCTGCTGGTCTACGCGGAAGAGCTCTCGCATGCCGAGGCGGCTGCCGCGCTCGGGTGTGCAGAAAAAACCGTGTCGTGGCAGCTCCACGCGGCCCGCAAGACGCTGAAAGGACTGCTCGCGTAGCCTCCACCATGACCGACCCTGATCTCCATAGGCTGTCGTCACTCGAGACCCCGAAGCCGCCCGCCGACGCGCGCGCTGCGGCGGTGGCGCGCGGCGTCGCGGCTTTCAATGCCGGGCAGCAGGCAGAGGCGCGGCCTGCCGCGGTGCAGGGCGAGGCAAGCATCTGGCAGCGCGGGCTCGCAGGCCTCCGGGCGATCGCGCCGACGGTGATGCGCCCGAGCCCGGCCATTGTGTCTCTGGCGGTGGTCGCTGTCGCCGTACCGCTGGCGTTGTCGCTCATCGGTGCAGAGAGCGAGAGCACACCGGACCCGATCACGCCGACCGCCGCGCCTCAGCCGCCGCTTGCCCGGTCAGACACTGAGCGCGCGCCTCGCATGGCGAACGTCGAGCAGGCGGCGCCCCCTCCGAAAGCTGCGGTCGCAGCCCCGAGCGACGCGGGCGCATCGCGCGAACTGCGAACGCGGAGCGAAATCAGACCGCGTGCAGCGGAGCAAAAACGGAAGCGGCAAAGCGCAGCGCTCTCTGCCGGTGAACCTCAAGGTCAGCGTGCACTGACACGTCAGCGGCCAAAAACGGCGAAGCGCCGTCGCGCCCTGGGCAGCGCACCGACGCCATTCATCAGCACGAAACGCCAGCCCGCTGCCGTAGTCTCAATGGAGGGCGACGGCGACACGTCCGCCTATCGCGCCATGCGCCGCGCCGTTCAAGCCGGTGCAGTGCCATCGCCTGAGACCGGCAATCCCGATGCATTCCTCGCAGTCTTTGCGCGCGGGACGGCAGCAGAGACGTCGCCTGAGCGGAACCCGAGCGTGCGCATCACCGTCACGCCCACTCCATGGAACGCGGCGACCCGGCTCGCCCATGTCACTGTTAAACCCGGCGCGGCTGCCAATGGCCGCAACGCCCGGCTGTCGTTCAACCCGGACGCCGTTGCGTCGTGGCGGAGACTGGCTTTGGCCGGACGCACGCCCCGCCGATCGTCGGCCGTTGCCGTGTTCGAACTCACGCCTGCCATGCCGCAAGTCGGATCATCGCGGCGGTCTGCGATCTCCAGCGTGACCGTCACCCGCGATGCTGCCACCCGCGATGCTGCACAGGCCGCGCCTGGCCAGCCGAGCGTGACGCAGTCTTCACCCGCGACGTTCAACGACGCCTCGGAAGATGTCCGCTTTTCCATCGCGGCCATCGCCTTCGCGCGGAAACTGCAGGGCGGAGAGGATCTCGCCGCGCTCAGCTACGCGGCCATCGCCAACCTCGCGTTCGACGCGCGCGGCGACGATCGGGCTGGCCTTCGCGGAGAGTTCGTCGGACTGGTGCGTCTCACGGGCGCGCAGGCACGTCAGTCGGGCGACAGCCCGCCACGATCGTCGCGAGCCCCGTCGTCTCGAACCGTACCGCGATCCGGCGCGGGCGCTCAGTGAAACAGACTGGAGACGCTCTCTTCTTTCGCGGTGCGCCGCACGGCTTCCCCGATCAGCGGCGCAATCGAAAGCACGCGCACATTGTTGGCGACACGCACGGCTTCGGTTGGCTGAATGCTGTCGGTGATCACCAGCGGATTGAGTTTTGACGCGGAGATCCGCGCCACCGCCCCGCCTGAAAGTACTCCGTGAGTGATATAGCTGGAGACGGCGGTCGCGCCATTCTCGAGCAGTGCTTCCGCCGCGTTGCAAAGCGTGCCGCCACTGTCGACGATATCGTCGACAAGGATACAGCGCGTGCCGTCAACGTCGCCGATGACATTCATCACTTCGCTCTCGCCCGCGCGTTCCCGCCGCTTGTCGACGATCGCGAGCGAGGCGCCGATCCGTTTGGCAAGTCCGCGCGCCCTGACCACACCCCCGACGTCCGGCGACACCACAGTCAGATTGTCGAGCTCGAAATTCTCCTTGATGTCGCGACCGATGACCGGCGCGGCAAAGAGGTTGTCGGTCGGGATGTCGAAAAACCCCTGGATCTGCGCCGCGTGCAAGTCGAGTGTCAGAACCCGATCGGCGCCTCGCTCGCGATCGTCGACAAGCG
>JBCAXC010000222.1:0-4709 GCA_038534255.1 Pseudomonadota bacterium | reverse complement strand
CTTCTTTACTCCATCCCACCGCCACCCGGCCGAGGACTCTCCAGATGCCTGAGGGCGTCACGGGCTCAGGTCAGAACCGCTATCCACGGCCATCGACGCACAGGTAAACGAATTGCTCGAGCGGGCAAATATGCGCCCGCGTCGTGAAACCGGCGAGGCCTCACGTCATGATCAGACAGTGGCAGCGGCAGGTGTTTCACAAAACACCGGGAGCCTGCGCGCCGGTTGCCGCATCCGTGCGCGTTTCGCACTTGTCAGACGCGATCTGCTCGGCCATCGGTGCGTCGAGATTGGCCGAACTGGGGATGTCAGGAGCCATGCGGGATTTCGGGCTTGAGGTTTTTTTCTCCGAGTGGGAGTTCTCGGCGCGCCACCACATGACGGCCTCGGATGTCGAGAGCCTTTCGAGTGCCGATTTGCTTGCGCTTGCGAGCGATGACGACCGGGCGGCGTTTGAAAATCTCTGGTTGGGTTACACCGAGACGTGGGGTGCTCCGGACCTGCGGGCGGAGATCGCGGCCACGTATGACACGATGACTGCAGAGACTGTTCTTTGCCACGCGGGCGCGGGCGAAGGGATCTACGCGGTGATGCGGGTTCTGCTTGATGCGGATGATCATGTCATCGTGCCGGTTCCCAACTATCAGAGTGCGGAGACGGTGCCGCTCGCGATCTGTGAGGTGAGCGGGATTGCGCTGCGTCGTGCGGGCGACTGGCCCGAAAATGCGTCGGGTAGAGGGGCAGATGGGGCTGATGGCACGGTCGAGTGGCGGATCGATCTCGACGAGCTTGAGGCGGCGATCCGGCCGAACACCAAACTGCTGTCGCTTAACATGCCGCACAATCCGACAGGCATGGTGATGTCGCGCACGGACCTCGATGCCGTCGTCGGGCTGTGCCGCAAGCACGGACTCTACCTGTTCAGCGATGAAGTCTATCGGGGGCTTGAGCTCGATCCGGCAGATCAGTTGCCGCAGATTGCGGATGTTTATGAGCGGGGCATCTCGCTCAACGTGATGTCGAAAGCCTACGGTCTGCCGGGCTTGCGTGTCGGATGGATTGCCTCGCCCGACACTGCGCTCTTGCAGCGGGTGGAGCGGTACAAGCATTATCTGTCGATCTGCAATTCGGCTCCGAGCGAACGTCTCGCGCTGATTGCGTTGCGCGCCAGGGAGAAAATTCTTGGACGCAATGTCGCGTTGCTTGCAGAGAACGTCGTCCTGCTGGAGCAACTCTTTGCGGACTTTCCAGGGCTCGTCGAATGGCGTCGCCCGCAGGGTGGATGCGTCGGATTTCCCCGATTTTGCGGGCGTGAAGGCGGTGAAGTGTTTTGCAAGCGTCTGCTGGAGGAAGATGGTGTGTTGTTGCTGCCAGCCTCGCTGTATGCGTCTGAATTGAGCGAGACCCGTGACAATCACTTCCGGATCGGGTTTGGCCGCGATGCTGTTTTCAAGGACGGGCTCGGGGCGATGCGGGCGCACATGGAGCGCAATTATACATCCCTTCTGACGTAGGCGCTGCAGCGGCGGCACAGGGAGAGACAAGGAGAGGCAGGGGCTGACCAATGGTTTCCGTATCACTCGACGAGATCGAAGACACGACGCACGCGGCTTTGGAACGTCACGGCGCGGCGGCGTGGGTGGCGACAGAGGTGGCCCGCGCCGTGCGCAAGGCGGAAGCGATCGGCAACCGGATTTGCGGGCTGTACTATCTGGAGAGTTATTGTCAGCAGCTCGAGAGCGGTCGGGTTCAGGGCGCGGTCGAGCCGGTCGTGACCAGGCCAAGGCCGGGCGTCGTCGCGGTTGATGCGCGCTATGGCTTTGCGCAACCCGCATTCGCCCGCGGGCTCGAGTATGCGCTTGATGCGGCACGGACATGCGGTGTTGCAAGTCTCGCGGTGGGCCACGCGCACACGTGCACGTCGCTTGGTTTTTTTACCGAACAGATTGCACGCGCCGGCTTGATCGGGATCGGGATGACGAACGCGTCGCCGATCGTTGCGCCGCCTGGTGGCAAGACCCGTGTTCTCGGGACCAACCCGATTGCGTTTTCGGTACCAGACGGTGCGGGTGGTCTAGCGATGCAGTTCGACCAATCGACGACGACGGTTGCGCTCGGGAAGATCACCATGGCGAAAGCGGCGGGAGAGAAAATCCCGCAAGGATGGGCGGTTGATGCCGACGGCCAACCGACGACGGATCCCGAGGCTGCGCTCGCCGGGTCACTTGTCAGTACGGGGGGCTACAAGGGATGGGGGTTCGGGTTGATGGTGGAGCTGCTGGCTGCCGGGATGACGGGTGGTGTGGTCAGTCGCGACGTTGCGCCGCTTAAGGCGCCGGATGGACCGCCGCATGATCTTGGGCAGTTTTATCTCCTGATTGATCCGGATGCATCGGGTGCGTTCCAGGACCGGCTTGCGCAAGTGATCGAGGGCGTCGCTCGCGATGAGGGTGCACGCATGCCCGGACAGAACAAGCCGCATGCCGACCCTGTCGAACTTGAAGACGGTGTCTGGGCGCAGGCGCAGTCGCTCGCAGGAAAGGGATAGCGCGTCGCACAACCATTGCGGGTTTGGGCTAACTTTGCGTTCCCAACGGTGGGGCAGATACCTTTAACGCAAAGGGTCCAAAGCGTTAATACCTTGTTAATCAAGCACTCATAGGTTGCATTGCGACACAAGAGGGTCGCGATGCAACGCATGAGACAAGTCGACAGGCGTTGCGCAATCGCGGCGCTAGGCGCCATCCTGATGACTTCCGAAATCGGTTGGGCGGAGACGCCTGGTGCACCGGCGGACATTTCTGCCCGTGGTCTGGTTCGTGCGACGATCGAGACGGTGATTTCCACCGAACTCGTTGCGCAGGTTGATGCGCTTCCCATCAAGGCTGGAGAAAAATTCCAACGCGGCGATGTGCTCGTCAGCTTCGATTGCGCGCGTTATGCCGCTGAGCAGCGCGCCGCGGGCGCAGAGGCTGAAACCGCCCGTCTCAAGGTTCTGGCAGAGGAAAAATTGTTGCGCCACAAGGCGATCGGGGCACTTGAGGTCCGCATGTCGCGGGCAACACATGAGCAGATGAAAGCGCGTGCCGAAGCGCTCGACGTACGGCAGCGGCAATGTACGATCACGGCGCCGTTTGACGGCTATGTCGTCGATCGCCTGATCCAGCCGTACGAGATGTCGACACCGAACAATCCGCTCATCTCCATCGTGAACACTGAACTGGAACTACATCTTATCGTGCCGTCGCGCTGGCTGACGTGGCTCACGATTGGCGCACCAGTGATGTTCAAGGTCGATGAGACGGATGCAGCGTTCGACAGCCGCGTGCTGCGGATCAATGCGGCGGTCGATCCCATCAGCCGCACTGTGAAGGTCGTGGCTGGGCTAACGCCGACGACCGGGGGTGGTGTGACAGGCGCCTCTGAGGTGTCGCTACGTGAACGCCGTGTCACACCCGGGATGAGCGGCACGGCCGTCTTTGCGCGGTCGCCTGACGAGCGTTCTGACGGTCCGCTCCTCTCTCGCCTTGATGCGGTCGGGGAGTGAGCGATGGCGCACGGCGCACCTGAGCAGACCGCCCAATTGCGTACGGTCGAGACGGCTCCCATGGAACCTGTGAAGCTCGTCGCTGCGACCTCTCAAGGGCGCGAGGTTGACCCGGCGGCGGGGCTATTGCGGTTGTTCAAGGTGGAGGATCGCTTGCGCGCGTGTCGATCACGCAGCGAGTTTGCGCACGCGCTTTCCAATGAACTTCTGGCACTCGTTGGCGCGCGTCAGATTGTTGTGTTCAGTCGGCGTAGTTCCGGGTGGAGGAAAAATATTGCTGGCGGTCGCTGGGCGGCGATCTGTCTTTCCGGTCTCGCCGGTGTTGAGCGGGATGCGCCGCTGGTGCGCGCACTTGAGGCGTTTGTTGCGCATCGCGCGTCGCGGGAGGCTGGGGACGCGAGTCCTTCTGGTCACGGCACGGGGCATGGCGCGGTGCGTCGGCTGGAACTCTCTGCTGTCAGGGACACTGACCGGGCGCTTGTTGCGAAGTATCCGTTCAGAGAGGCGGCATGGCTTCCGCTGCACTTGCGGGACGGGACGTGTTTTGCGGGTCTACTGCTGCTGCGGGCGCAGGCGTGGTCTGACGATGACGTCACGTTGCTGGAGCGGCAGGCGCCGATGATCGCAGACACGTGGACGGCAATTGCGGGGCCTGCGCGTCTGCGACCAAGAACACGCCGCCACCGGTTGCTCGCGACGATCCTTGCGGCTTTCGGAGCTGCGGCCCTTGCTCTGCCGGTCCCGATGACAACGCTTGCCCCTGTCGAGATCGTGGCGCAGGCGCCGCAGCTTGTCACCGCGCCGATCAATGGCGTGATCGCGGACGTCCACGTGCGCGAGAACACGCGCGTTGCGCAGGGAGACAAATTGCTCAGTTATGTCGACACCGAGCTACGCAACGTGTTTGCGCTCGCCTCACGTGAGGCTGATGTGGCGATTGCCAATCATGAGCGCCTGCGGCAGGCGGCGTTTTCTGACGAGGCATCGCGGCATCAGTTGAGCATCGCTGAGACGGAAATGCGGTTGCGCATCGCAGAGCGGAATTTTGCCCGCGATCGGCTGCGCGAGGTCGATGTGCGCGCCGAGCGCGACGGGCTTTCCGAGCAGTGCATCGCGACCGGGAAACATCACGATCCCGTCGCGCTCGGCGCGCACATCGACC
>JBCAXC010000221.1:0-4722 GCA_038534255.1 Pseudomonadota bacterium | reverse complement strand
GTTGCTGTGCCTGGTCGGCAGGGCAACGCAAAGGAGACGACCACCCGGTTCCCAACACCCGTTTTCCACAGGATGTCATCGCTCGTCCGGCACGCCTATCCTGTGATGATTCCGCCACGTAACAGTGCGTAACCAACCGTGATTTGGCTGAATCAGCAGATGCAACGTAGGTTCGCGGCGTGGAGAAAAGCGTACCCGATCAGACCACCTGATCACTTCGATACCGAAGCCAAGAGTACCGCGTCGACACGGTGACTGACCTACGACTTGGGCTGAGTGCGGGTTAGGCGCCTTTGGGGAATCTCGGGGGACGACCATACAATGGCCAAGCGTTTTATCGGCGCCCAGCAGACGACTGTATTCAATCCAGTCGTGTTGCGAGGCAAAGGTGTTCACAGTGGGGCGGCAGCATCGATCGTGCTGTTACCCGCTGAGTCTGACACGGGTGTTGTGTTCCGGAGAAGCGGGTCTGAAACTGCGCTCGACGACATCCGGGCCGACGTTCACGCTGTTGAGAACGTCACTCTCTGCACGGTGCTCGGAGATGGCAAAGGTGGCGTCGTCGCCACGGTCGAACATCTCCTTGCAGCGCTCCGCGGGCTTTGCGTCGACAACGTCATCGTCGAGATCGATAGCGCCGAAGTCCCGATTATGGATGGCAGCTCCGCCGAATTCGTGAAGGCGATCGACGCCGTCGGCATCCGTGAACTTGATGCGCCGCGCAAGTTCATCAAGGTTCTCAAAACTGTCCGCGTCGAGGAAGACAATTGCTGGGGCGAACTCTCTCCGCATTCCGGCTTTCACCTCGACGTCGAAATTAACTTCGCCACACCAGCCATCGGTCGCCAGCGCCGCGCTTTCGAGATGAGCCCCGGCGTGTTCCGCGCGGAACTCAGCCGCGCCCGGACCTTCGGCTTCATGAAAGACGTGGAAGCGCTGTGGGCCGCAGGTCGCGCACTCGGCTCCTCGCTCGACAACACGGTCGCCATCGGTGACGACAAGGTCGTGAACCCGGAAGGCCTGCGCTACGAGGACGAGTTCGTCCGGCACAAGATGCTGGACGCCGTTGGCGATCTCGCACTCGCCGGTCGTCCAATGCTTTGCGCATACCGCTCATCCTGTGGCGGTCATCGTCTCAACACCAACATGGTGAAAGCGCTGTTCGCGGATAAGGATGCGTGGACGATGGTCGAGCTTCCGAGTGTCCGTCAGGTTGGTCGCGCCAGCATGCAGATGGGCTCCGCCGCCGTGAATTACGCCGCAGATCGCACCTGACATTTGCTGCCCTGACGCTTGAGGGTTTGGGCAGCTCACATCCCGGCATCCGTCGCATGATTTGGCCACACTCTGCTGGTCACTCTCCGCTCGGCTGAGGACGACTGCGAAACAGCGGTAGACGTGCGCCGCGTGCTCACTAGATTGGTGATCGCGGGCGAACGCCACCGCACAGTGCAGTCGAAAGAAGGGAGCCGCACTCCTGCCATGGGCATGATCAAACGAACGATCGCATTTGTGCGCCCGGCCGGCTTTGGCGTTGCACGCCGCAGTATCGCGCCAGCCGTGGTGCTGATGTCATCTGTCATGCTTGCCGGCTGCAGCTCCGGTTTGCCCTCACTGCCCCTCTTCGGCGGTTCCAGCGAATCAGGTGCGAGCACGACAGCTGCCGCACCAGCCGAGCAACTTTACAACCGCGCGGACAATCTCCTCTCTCGCGGAAAGTACAAAGGCGCTGCTGCCGCATTTGAGAACGTTGACCGCGAACATCCGTATTCGCCGTTCGCCCGCCGTTCGCTCGCCCTTGCCGCGTTCGCGCACTACAAGGACGGCAACTACGACGAGGCCATCAAGGCCGGGCGCCGCTACACCACGCTTCACTCCGGCACCAAGGACGCAGCGCTCGCACACCACGTGATCGCGATGTCCTACTTTGATCAGGTGAGCGATCCGAAGCGCGACCAGTCGAAAACCAAGCGCGCGCTCAAGGAGTTCGACATCCTGATCCGTCGCTACCCGGAAAGCTCGTACGCGAAAAAAGCCGTCAACCGCGTCCGGATTTCACGCGATATCCTCGCTGCATCGGAGATGACGGTCGGGCGCTACTACATGCGCGAGGGCAATCACCTCGCCGCGATCAACCGCTACAAGGCGGTGGTCAGCAAGTATCAAACGACCAAGCACGTGGAAGAAGCGCTGGCGCGTTTGACGGAAAGCTATATGGCGATCGGCATCCGCAACGAAGCGCAGACCGCCGCCGCCATCCTCGGTCACAACTTTCCGAACTCGCAGTGGTACGCCGACAGCTATGCACTGCTCCAGTCTGACGGTCTGGCGCCGCGCGAGGACAACGACAGCTGGCTCAGCCGCACCTGGAAGAAAACCGTCGCCAGCGTGAGCGGCGTCGCAGCCAGCCAGTAGTCTCTGCACGCGTCTGCCTCTGCGCGCGTCCAGCGCGCTTTGTTTGCGCGGGCGAACGGCGCGACATTCCCCAACACGTCTTTCGCTTGGTGACATCTCGCGCCTGAAGTATCGGCGTCAGTTGACCATGTCTGGCACGGGCGCGACAACGCGCCGAGGCAGGCACCGCGCGACAACGCGCCAGGGATGCACGGTCAGGGTGAGACGAAATGGCGAAAAAATCTGCCGTACGCCGCGGGCATGACGTCGACGAGCTGGATCGGGAACAGGCGTCCGCGGAACTCGAGGCTCTGGCCGCCGAGATCGCAGAGCACGACACGCACTACTATCGCGACGATGCTCCCGCCATCTCCGATGCGGACTACGACGCTTTGCGCGCCCGCAATGCAGCCATCGAAGCCAGATTCCCGGATCTGAAACGCGCAGACAGCCCAAGCATGCGGGTCGGTTCCGCACCGTCCGCCGCCTTCGGGAAGGTCAAGCATCGCGTCCCGATGCTCTCGCTCGGCAACGCGTTCGATGATGCCGACGTCGTGGACTTTATTGATCGCATCCGCCGCTTCCTCGGTCTCGCCGAGGACGAAGCCGTCGCCATCACGGCAGAACCCAAGATCGACGGTCTCTCGATCGCCCTGCGCTATGAAGACGGGCAACTGGTCCAGGCAGCAACGCGCGGTGACGGTCAGGAAGGCGAGGACGTCACCGCCAACGTGCTCACCGTCAAAAGCATCCCGAACACGCTGAACGGTCCCAACGTTCCCGCCGTCATGGAAATCCGCGGAGAAATATTTATTGGTCGCGCCGACTTCCTGAAGCTTAACGCTGCGCTCGAAGCTGACGACGCGAAGATATTCGCCAACCCGCGCAATGCCGCAGCCGGATCACTCCGCCAGAAAGACTCGGCCGTCACCGCCAAACGCCCGCTCGCGTTCTTCGGCTATACGTGGGGGGACGTCTCCGCGCTGCCGGACAAGACCCAGTCCGGTGTGGTGGCGGCATTTGCGTCGTGGGGCATCCCGACCAATCCACTGATGTCGAGCCACGAAAGTGCGGAAACCCTCCTCGCCGCCTACCGTGCAATCGAGGCTGCCCGCCCGACGCTCGACTATGACATTGATGGCGTTGTCTACAAGGTCGACCGACTGGACTGGCAGGAGCGGCTCGGTTTTCGCTCCCGCGCGCCGCGCTGGGCCGTCGCGCACAAGTTCCCGGCGGAACGCGCAACGACGATCCTCAACGACATTGAAATTCAGGTGGGCCGCACCGGATCGCTGACACCTGTGGCGAAACTCGAACCTGTGACCGTCGGCGGCGTCGTTGTCTCGAACGCGACGTTGCACAACGAGGATGAGATCGCCCGCAAGGACGTCCGCATCGGCGACACGGTCGTCATCCAGCGCGCCGGCGATGTGATCCCGCAGATTGTCGAAGTGGTTGCCGACCAACGCGCGGCGGGGGCAAAGTCATTTTCTTTCCCCACCGTTTGCCCGGCCTGCGGCAGCGATGCGGTGCGCAGTATCGATCCGAAAACCGGGCGCGAAGATGTCGTGAGGCGCTGCACGGACGGCCTCGTCTGCCCGGCGCAGGCTGTCGAACGTCTCCGTCATTTTGTCTCCCGCGACGCCTTCGATATTGAGGGCCTTGGCGCCAAGCAGATTGGCACGTTCTTCGCCGATGGCTGGATTGCGCGACCCGCCGACATTTTCACCCTTCGCAAGCGAGACGCGCGTCGGCAGGAACCGCTGAAAGATCAGGAAGGCTGGGGCGAAACATCAGCCGGCAATCTCTTCGCTGCGATCGATGCGCGTCGCGAAATCGAGATGCCACGCTTCATCTACGGCCTCGGCATCCGCCATGTCGGGACATCTACGGCCCGCCTGCTCGCCCGGCACTATGGAAACTGGGATGCGCTCGCCGAGGCGCTTGATGCGTCAAAGGACCGTGAGAGTGACGCCTATCGCGATCTCGTGGACATCGACGGCATTGGTGCCGCCGCCGCCGAAGCGCTCGTCGAGTTCTATGAAGAGCAACACAACCGGGCCGCGCTCGACGACCTGCGCGCCGAGATCACGATCGAGCCGTACGAATCACCGCAGGAAATATCCTCTCCCGTCACCGGCAAAACCGTCGTCTTCACCGGCACCCTCGAGCAGCTCTCACGCTCGGAGGCCAAAGCCCAGGCAGAACGCCTTGGCGCAAAAGTCTCAGGCTCCGTGTCAAAAAAAACCGACTATGTGGTCGCCGGTCCGGGCGCCGGCTCAAAGCTCAAAAAAGCCGAAGACCTCGGCCTCACTGTTCTCAGCGACG
>JBCAXC010000220.1:0-4723 GCA_038534255.1 Pseudomonadota bacterium | reverse complement strand
GTTCGGGCTCGGGTTTGTCTACGCCGTCTATGAGGTGGAGAATATTCTCCACTTTGCCGAGCTCGAACGGTCCGATGAGAATGCCAGCCGCCATGTAGCCGAGGACGGAGCCGATCTTGAGACGGCGTGCGAGCGGCGCCGCGATCGCTGCGGCGGCCAGAAATACGGATGCCTGGATGAGAAATGAGCCGGTCATGAGCGCCGTTCGCTGGCTTTGGGGTGCGGGGCAGCACGCTGCCAGGACGAACCGCCATGGCAGCGACATCTTCAAACTAGCCGATCATCGTCGCAGCGTTAAGGCGCGAGACGGATTGGCTGTACTGACCGAAACGCAACCCCTGTCGAAAATGAAAAAGGGCGACCCGATTGGGAGCCGCCCTCAAATCACATCGATCGTGCAGGCAATGCGCCTGCAGGTGCCGGTTCAGGCATCTGGCACGAGATCAGCGATCTCACCGGCCGTCTTGACCGCATCTTCGTAGCTGTTGCTCGCACACTGGTTGTCAAGCGAATCAAACAGCGCTTCGAGCTTGTCTTCCTGCGCGTCAGAAAGCGTCTTGTTGTCAAACATCGCGACGGTTTTCTTGACGAGCGCATCGCACTCAGCGGCACTGCGTGGTGTATCTGCCGCGAATGCTGCGCCAGCGAAAGCGGCGGTGAACACGCCTACCATCAGCATATTCTTGATCATCGTAGAGTTCCTTCCTCTCACTTCGGCGATCATTCGTCGCCTTTCGTAGCCGGGACATAATGAGGTTTTGTGGCACAACAACGCAAGCACGCCGAATCATGATGAACGGTTGCCAACGCCTGCCCTCGCAGCAGACTTCGCAGATTTCAGATGAACCGGACCTGAAAGGCAGGAAATGCCTGCAAAGAAAACTCAGATCGTCATCGTGGGTGGCGGTGCCGGTGGACTCGAACTGGCGGCGCGGCTCGGCGCGACGTACGGGCGAAAGCATCACGACATCATCCTCGTCGAGCGCAACCAGACCCATGTTTGGAAACCGCTGCTGCACGAAATCGCGGCGGGAACACTCGACGCCAACATGGACGAGACCGGGTATCGCGGCCACGCCCATCGCTGGGGCTATCGGTTTTTCAATGGCACGATGAGCGGGATCGACCGTGAGAAGCGGCAGGTCGTAGTCGCGCCTTTGGTCGACGTCGATGGGGCTGAGATCACTGGCGAGCATCGCATCCGCTACGACTATCTCGTGCTGGCGGTTGGATCCGTGTCGAATGATTTCGGCACGCCGGGGGTGCGCGAGCACTGCATTTTCCTCGATCGCCGCGGCCAGGCCGACAAATTCCGACAAAAGCTGCTCAACCAGTGTCTGCGCGTTTCACGCACCTGGCAGCAGGACCGCGAAACGAAGGCGCACGTCGATGTCGCAATTGTCGGTGGCGGCGCAACCGGGGTCGAACTCGCCGCAGAGCTGTGCAGCGCGGCGGATGGCCTGCGCCACTATGGTCTGGAAGCGTTCGACGACGAGCGCATCAACATCACGCTTCTCGAAGCCGGCCCCCGCATCCTGCCAGCGCTACCGGAGAACCTGGCTGAAGCCGCACATGCTGAGCTTGAAGCGCTCGGCATCCGCGTCGTGACCGGCATGCCCGTCGTCGAGGTGACCGAGGACGGAATGCGCACGCGCGACGACGAGTTCATTCCAGCCGATCTGCCGGTTTGGGCCGCGGGCGTGAAGGGCGATGAAGCTATGGCCGGGATTGGAGGACTTGAGACAAACCGCGCCAATCAGCTGGTCGTCCGCGAGACTTTGCAAACGACAGAAGACGAACGCATCTATGCGCTCGGCGATTGCTGCGCCTGCACACCCGAAGGCGAAGACCGGCCGATCCCGCCCCGCGCACAGGCCGCGCACCAGATGGCCGACGCCGTCCGTCGCAATCTCGCGCATCAAATGAGCGATGAACCGCTGGAGCCATTTGTTTACAAGGACCATGGCTCGTTGGTGTCATTGAGCCGCTTCTCGACCGTTGGCAGCCTGATGGGCAATCTCGTCGGCGGTCGCATGGCGCTCGAAGGCCGCCTCGCCCGCTTTGTCTACACCTCGCTTTACCGGATGCACCTGATCGCCATCCACGGCTGGCTCCGCGGCAGCGCTATGATCGCGATGGGGCAGGTGAACCGCGTCATCCGCCCCCGCCTGAAGCTCCACTGATCTGACCGGGAACGGCCGCCACCATGCATGACGTCGATGTCGTCGAAACGGATAAAAAACTGCCGGATGCCGTCGATGTCGCGATCATCGGCGGTGGCATCATCGGGATCGCAGCGGCATGGCACCTGGCGCGCTCAGGATCCTCGGTCGCGGTGTTCGAGAAGGGACAGATCGCGGGCGAACAATCCAGCCGCAACTGGGGCTACTGCCGGCAACAGGGTCGTGACCCGGCAGAGCTGCCGTTGATCGTCGAAAGCCTGCGGCAATGGCGTGGACTGAACCAGAACATCGGCGCCGAGACCGGTTTCCGCGAACGTGGCATTCTCTACGTCACGGACAAGGAGAAAGACGTCGACGCCTGGAAGACATGGCTCGAGCACGCCCGTGGATTTCAGATCCGGACAGAATTGCTTGACGCCGAAGGTGTCGCCCGCGTTTTGCCGAAAGCACAACGTCGCTGGAAGGCCGGCCTACTGACGCCGAGCGATGGGCGCGCCGAGCCGTCCATGGCGGTGCCCGCGCTTGCCGCCGCTGCCCGCAAGGCCGGTGCATCGCTCCATGCGCCGTGCGCGGTCCGGGGCATCGATGTCGTTGGCGGTGAAGCACGCGGCGTAGTCACGGAGAACGGGCGCGTGAAAGCACAGGCCGTCCTGCTCGCCGGCGGCGCATGGAGCCGCCTGTTCTGCAAGCGTCATGGCATTCGCCTGAAGGCGCTCAACGTCAAGGCGTCGGTCTTGCGGACAGGTCCGGCACCTGACGTGATGGACGGAGGCCTCGCCGCGCCCGACTTTTCGATCCGCCGTCGGAACGACGGCGGATACACATTGGCGAAAGGCGGCGCGACGACCTACCAGATCGTCCCCGACGGGCTGCGATGGTTCACCGATTTCTGGCCGAGCTATTGGGAAGAAAAAGACCGCATGAAAGTACGGTTCGGCCGCACGTTTTTCGACGAGCTTTTTGAGAACACCCGGTGGGAATTGGATGCAACAAGCCCGTTCGAGCGCACGCGCGTCCTCGACCCTGAGCCTGACGCTCAGGCATTGGGCACTGCCTTTGATGCGATGCGGAACGCCTTCCCGGATCTCCGCGACGTCAGGGATATCGGCCGCTGGGCCGGGATGATCGACGCGACGCCGGATGCGGTGCCTGTGATCTCGCCCGTCGATGCGTTGCCGGGATTTTTCCTCGCCACCGGCTTTTCCGGTCATGGCTTTGGTATCGGCCCCGGCGCCGGACGCCTCGCCGCCGACCTCGTCACCGGCGCCGCCCCCTGCGTCGACCCAACCCCCTTCGCGCTCTCACGCCAGTAGGTTCACAGTATGGTCTCGACAAAAACCCCGGTGCCGCGACACCGGGGTTTTTGTGATAAACGCGGTTTGCCGAGGGAAACGCTTACGCCCGCGCACCCATCTGGTTGTGCTTGCGCTGCATGAAGTCCTTGGCGGTCTCGACGGCCACGGCTGCGTCGCGGCAGTAGGCGTCAGCGCCGATCGCCTGTCCGAACTCGTCGTTCAGCGGTGCACCGCCGACGAGAACGACATGGTCTTCACGAATGCCCTTCTCGACCATCGTGTCGATCACGACCTTCATGTACGGCATCGTCGTGGTGAGCAGCGCCGACATTCCGAGAATGTCAGGTTTATGCTCCTCGATCGCTTCCAGATAATTCTCGACCGGGTTGTTGATCCCGATATCAACGACTTCAAAGCCGGCGCCTTCGAGCATCATCCCGACGAGGTTTTTCCCGATGTCGTGGATGTCGCCCTTCACGGTCCCAACGACCATGGTGCCGACCTTCGGTGCGCCTGTTTCCGCGAGCAGCGGGCGCAGGATCGTCATGCCCGACTTCATCGCGTTGGCCGAGAGCAGCACTTCCGGCACAAACAGGATGCCGTCGCGAAAATCTTCGCCGACGATCCGCATGCCTTCGACGAGCGCTTCGGTCAGCACCTTGTAGGGTGCCCATCCACGCTCAATCAGAATGTTGGTGCCCTCTTCGATTTCCTCCTTCAGGCCATCGTAGAGGTCATCGTGCATCTGCTGAACAAGTTCATCGTCCGGCAACTCGCTGAGTACGATATCTTCGTCGTCTGACATGGACGTCTCCGTGTCGTGACTGTCACGCATCGACGCGACAGTCCGCGGCCGCATTACTCCCGCCAGTTAGTGCGAACTTTCGCGCGAGTGCAAGACGGGATGCGACACCGGCCAAGCGCGAAACGACGTTTCCGCGCCGATGGCTAAAATTACGTGTCGGTGCCCGCCTCAGCTGACCGGCCGACGTACGGCACCCAGCGCGGTGACATGGCATCAGGCTCGGGACTCAGATACCGCTCGCTCATGTCCAGCCGAATTCCATCCAGGCCCAGTGCCGCGAAGCCGCAGGCGAAAAAGCCCGCGCGCCCGCAGCTTCGCGAGACCGACCTCTATCCCGCCGTGAAGCAGTTGCTCGAGCAGCAGGGCTATAAGGTGAAAGGCGAAGTTGCGAACGCGGATGTGGTCGGCATCAAGGATGGCGATGCGCCGATCGTCGTCGA
>JBCAXC010000219.1:0-4753 GCA_038534255.1 Pseudomonadota bacterium | reverse complement strand
GCGAGGCCGTGCCGATCGAACAGGGCACGATAGTCGATCTGCGTCGGCGCGTGATTGCCGGTATCGAACCCGTAAAAACCGGTGCTCAGGTCGCGGCGTGGGATTGGGGTGACGGAGCGTTGACGGTTCGTGGCGCGGACGGGCTGGTGAATACGTTTGCCTTGCGCACCGGTGTTGCCGCCGCGGCGGCGCGAAAACGCCGCGCTGACACACGACGCCGAGCTGAGCGCAATTCAAACTGGCTTGTCGATCCCTGGGGGATCGGGAACAGCCGGGGCGCAAAGCCCAGACGTGCAGCGCGACCGTCCAAGCAGCGCAAGCGTCGGCGCAAAAAGAAGAAGACGCTCTTCGACCTGATTTTCCAATAGACCTGATCGTGCACGTGTCGCGTAAAGCTGTGCACGGGCCCCGCGGCGACGGTTGATCCGCGATGCGTGTCTGGCGATAGGCCGCACTGGGGCGTCACGACATCCCGGCTTACATGAACGACGAGGGATCTGCGCCATGGCTGATGCGCCGACGCTTTGCTGGTTTCGACAGGATCTGCGGGTCAGCGATCATCCGGCTCTCACAGCTGCCGCAAAGCGGGATGGCCCGGTCATCCCCGTCTATATCTTCGCTGATGATGCCGACGGCGATTGGGCCATTGGCGGCGCATCGCAATGGTGGCTGCATCACAGTCTCGCAGCACTCGGCGAAAAGCTTGAAGCGCTGGGCAGCCGGTTGATCCTGCGGCGTGGTGCGCCGGTCGAGGTGTTGCGTGCGCTTGCCGAGGAGACCGGAGCGTCGCACCTGCACTGGACGCGTGGATATTCCGCCGCGGCGGGCAATCTCGATGAGGCCGTAAAGGACGCGATGGACGAGGCGGACGTGACCTGCAAGCGGTTTGCGGGGCGCCTGTTGTTCGAGCCGGAAGAGATCAAGACCGGCGGTGGCACGCCCTACAAGGTTTTTACTCCGTTTTGGCGCGCCTGCCGCGGGGAGATTGCCGACGTCACGCCGCTCCGCGCGCCCAAGAGCCTTGCCGCGCCTGAGCAGTGGCCTGAAGGCGAAGCGCTTGACAACTGGGATCTGCTGCCGAGCAAACCGGACTGGTCAGAGGATTTTACTCCGCTCTGGACCCCGGGCGAAGATGGTGCGCAGGAGCGACTGGAAGATTTTCTGGATGGTCCCGTGCGCTCTTATGATACGGCTCGAGACCGGCCAGACAAGGAAGGCACATCGCGTCTTTCCCCGCATCTACACTTCGGTGAGATTTCACCGCGGCAGGTGTGGGCGGCGACCAAACATGCTGACGCGGCGCAGGGCGGCGATGGTGACAAGTTCCTCGCTGAGATTGGGTGGCGGGAGTTCTCGCACCATCTGCTGTTTCACTGGCCCACGCTGCCGGATGAGCCGTTTCGCCCCGAGTTTTCTGCGTTCCCGTGGGAAGATAATGCCGAGGCACTGCGGGCGTGGCAGCGCGGGCAGACGGGTTATCCTGTTGTCGACGCCGGGATGCGCCAGCTCTGGCAAACGGGATGGATGCACAACCGCGTGCGGATGATCGTGGCGTCGTTCCTCATCAAGCACCTGCTGATCCATTGGCGCGAGGGCGAAGCATGGTTTTGGGATACGCTCGTTGATGCGGATCTGGCGAGCAATGCCGCGGGCTGGCAGTGGGTCGCAGGCTCGGGCGCTGACGCCTCGCCGTACTTCCGGATTTTCAATCCAATCACGCAGGGGCAGAAATTCGATCCGAACGGAGATTATGTGCGCGCGTTTGTGCCGGAACTGGCTGACCTGCCGAAGTCTGTCATACACGAGCCATGGAAAGCAGATGCCGCGACGCTGAAGGATGCGGGTGTGACGCTCGGTGAGACGTATCCAAAGCCGATTGTCGATCACGGTGATGCGCGCAAGCGAGCGCTCGCTGGATACGACGTGGTGAAAGAGGCGAACGGATGAGCGGGGTCAATGCGCTTGGCCAACCGCTCGGTGCCCGCGTCGATGACTGGCAGCCACCTGCGCGTCCACCGAGAACGCCGATGGAGGGCCGAACCTGTCGGGTGGAGCCGCTTGATCCGGCGCGGCATGGCGCAGCGCTTTTTACGGCGTACGAATCTGCCAGCGATGACGCGAACTGGACGTATTTGCCCTACGGGCCGTTTGAGGCCGAGGCGCACTATCTGGATTGGCTCGAGGCGGAGTGCACCGGCGACGACCCACATTTCCATGCCGTCATTGATCTGGAGAGTGAACAGCCGGTCGGGGTTGCGAGCTACCTGCGTATTGCACCGGACGCGGGTTCGATCGAGGTCGGCCACATTCATTTTTCTCCAAAGCTGCAATGCACTGTCGCTTCGACTGAGGCGATGTTCCTGATGATGCAGCGAGCGTTTGCGCTCGGCTATCGCCGCTATGAGTGGAAGTGCAACGCATTGAATGCGCCGTCACGCAGAGCGGCGCAGCGTCTTGGGTTCAGCTACGAGGGCGTGTTCCGGCAGGCCGGTGTGTACAAGGGGCGCAATCGCGATACGGCGTGGTATGCGATGATCGACGCGGAATGGCCACGGCTGCACGCGGCTTTCGAGGCTTGGCTTGACCCTGCGAATTTTGTCGATGGCGTGCAGCAGGTCTCGTTGACGTCGCTGACAGCGCCGATACTCGTCGCGCGAGGATGACCGGCATTATCGCTGGGTGCGGGCCTCGGTCAGTTCAGCCGTTGTGCGCGCCAGTCGCTCGGCGATGACCCGCATCAGCTCCAGTGCAAAGTCTGGAAACTCGCGCACCATTGTCAGCAACTGATCCTTTGTCACACGCAGGGCCACGACGTCGGTCTTGGCGCGGACAGTGGCGGATCGCGGGCGATCGCAGAGCACGCCGATCTCACCGACGAACTCGTTTTTCTCCACTTGTGCGACGACAAGTTCATTGCCCTGGTCGTCAACGATTACGTCGGCGTCGCCCTTGATGATGACGTACGCGTCACCCGCGTCATCGCCCTGGCCGAACAGGTCCTGCCCGGAATCGAATGTGATGCGGTCGGATGTGAAGGCGAGCAGCTTGAGTTTGGCGGGGTCGACGTTGGCGAACAGGGGGATGCGGCGCAGGTGAGCCACCTCATCGCGAATGGAACTCATGTTTTCCTCCCTGAGTGTTGTGGGCGCGCCCAGTGCATTCTTACGAGAGCAACCTGGCGAAGTGGCCTTTGCGCGCGGCGAGTGTCTCAGGTTCACCCTGTTCCACCAAACGCCCGCTTTCGAAGACGAGCACTTCATCGAACATCGTCGCGTTCTGCGGATTCATGAGAACCCAGAAGGTCGCAAAGCTGGCGCGGTCTTCGTCTGCGCGGCCGGTGCCGGATTTGAGGACGCGGGTCATGACCCTGGTTTGCGAGCGTGCGCTCAAGGCGCTCAGCCCGCGATTGACGATGAGGAGGTCCGGGCGTTTGAGCAGGGCGCGCGCGATACCGACCCGCTGACGCTGGCTCGAGGTCAGACGTCGCCCGCCGCTGCCGACGGAAAACTCGAGGCCCGCTTCGAAGACCAGATCGTTCATGTCGAGATCATCGAGGATGCCGCGGAAAATTCTGCGCAGCGTTTCCGGTCCCTTGGAGATGCCATAGGCCGCGCGACCGAACAGGATGTTGTCCTGCAGGCTGGAGCCGGGATTGAAGGTCTCGGGATCGTAGAATGCGACCGCGCTGTCATCTTCGGCGGGCAAGGTTTCGAACACTTGCTTGCGGGCTTCGAGAATGTCGTCACGCAGCGTATTGTCGATCAGGCCGAGACGGTGTTGCGGTTCGATGTAGGCAAGGGCGAGACGCAGGAAGGCGGCCTGATCGGCGGGGCGCGCCGTCGCGTAGGTCTGTGCGCCTTCCTTGCTCAGGCGGCTGCGGTAAGTCGGCAGCTCATCGGGTGACATGAAGGCCATCTGCTCGAGGAAGCTGTTGCCAGGCTCCAGATCGGCGAACAGCTCGATCATCGTATCGGCGATTTCCCGGCCCAGCAGGAACAGACGTTCGTCGAGGCCTGAGGTCGCCAGCAACTCACGTACGAACGGGTTCTCGGCGAGTTGGTCCGCCTCGAACGCGGCCTTGCGCGCGCGACCGAAGAGGATGTTCCCGCCGATCGTCATTTGCTGGTTGTAGGTCTTTGGATCGAACACCTCGATCAGTCCTGCGTTCTCCGGCGCTTCAACTGCAACCTTCATCGCTGCGCGCGCTTCAAGGATCCGCTTTGACCAGTCGTCGTGCAGTTCAGTGTCGATGGTGCTGCGCAAACCGAGATCGACGACGTCGGATTCAAGGCCGACGAGTTTCAGTACATCGCCAAGACGCAGCCGCAGCTCAGCGTGGTCTGCAACGCCCGCGGTGGAAAAATCAATCCAATTGCGCGCCGCGTCGGGGAGCGGGTTGCCGGATGCGGAGGCTTCCGCAATCTCAAAGGCGGTAAGCGGGGCTTCGTCGCTTGCACCCGGCTTCGGGCTGCCGTGTTTAAGGCCGTAGAGCAGGTTTTCCTTGAGCGACGTGTTATGCAGGATCGGCTCACTGCTCAGATAGGCGATGCGACGCCCGGTGATTGCCTCTGGCAGAGCCTCGATCGGTTCACCGTTGATGAGGACACGACCACGCGCCGGCGGGTGGAGGCGGGCGAGAGCTTCTGCCAGTGCCTCTGCGCCGGAGTTGACCTCGCCCACTGTGGCGACGTGGGTGCCGGGCTCAATCGTGAACGACGCGTCTTCGAGGAGTTTTCCTCCTGTGTCGTCGACC
>JBCAXC010000218.1:0-4754 GCA_038534255.1 Pseudomonadota bacterium | reverse complement strand
GAAACGCAAGCGGACCGCGGACCGCAGAAGCACCGCCCACAAAGTGTGCGCCTCACTGCCTGAATTCTGTGCACTCGCGTCCGCACTCGGTCCGATCAAGAACTTTTGCCACGACCCGCACCGTGAAAAAGACAGCGAATTCATGGACTTCAAGGTCGCTTAATCTTTCGTTTACCAACTGGCACAGTCGTTGCGGCCGTAAGCAAGACATTTGCATCCGCGAGTTCGAGGAAGACGACCATGCTGCAAACCTCCCAAGCTACCAACCGTCCACGACCTGCGAAACCTCTGCCACTCGAAACCGAAACGCGGCTCGCGACCTACAAGAGCGCCAAGCAGGTGCAAGCGGAAATCCGGATTGGCAGGAAGCTCTCGAAAATCCTCGACGCCGAGCGCGTACGGCGCGTCCGGTCCATCCGCGATCGCATGAGCAACGCCAGCGAAGCGCCTTCCGCATCACGCGTGGCCACGCCTGACGTTCCCACAGTGCCAACAGCCGCAGCGCTGATGTCGCCCTCTACAGCGGCCCCGATCAGGACCAAGACATCAACCGTAGTCAAAGAGCCAGTGGATGAGATCATCTACATCTGGGACGTGTTTCGCCGCAAATCACGCAACGCGTAAGGCGCGTCCTCGGCAGACCTGATCGCGTGGGACGCAAACCATGAGCCTCAAACCGTGAGCATGGCGGACCCGTTTGTCGCAGCAGCCACCGCGTCGTCGCCTCAGGTCAGCTCACCGCTCGCCCCGGTCCGTGTCACTGGCGGGGTATCACTCACATTCGGCACGCGCGATGGTGTTTCGGTTCTGTCCCGGCTCCGCGAGCGCGACGGTCACAAGGCGCGATGCCCACGTGGAACGCCAAGCCCGGAAGCAGTATTGATCAACACAGGTGGCGGGCTTGCAGGCGGCGACACCGTGCGTCATGACGTGCGTGCCGAAGCGGGCGCGAAGGCAACCGTCACGACGCAGGCCGCCGAGCGGATCTACCGCGCCCCTGACGCCGCGCCGACGTCCCTCGACATCGCCCTCACACTCTCGCCTGAGGCCCAGCTCGCCTGGCTGCCGCAGGAGATGATCCTCTTTAACGGCGCACGGCTGCGTCGTCGAATAGCGGTCGACATGCCGTCGTCCGCGAGCTTGTTGCTCGCCGAGACCACCGTTTTCGGTCGCACCGCACACAGCGAAGTCATGTCCCGGTGCATGCTCGACGATCAATGGCGGATCATCCGCGACGGCAGACTGTGCGCCGCCGAAGCCATCCGCTTCGATGGTGACATTTCCAGTGCGCTCTCACGTCCAGCCATCGCCAACGGAGCAAAAATCACCGGAACGATGATGTTCGTCGCACCAGACGCGGAAGACCGTCTCGAACATGTGCGACGCGCGATCGCCGACCCCCTGTCGACCATCGCCGCCAGCGCCTGGGACGGACGCCTTGTCATAAGGGTGCTCGCAGCAGATACAGAACCTCTGCGCCGCGTGATGGCCAATGTTGCGGCGCTGCTCACCGGCCAGGACGTGCCCCGCGTCTGGTGGACCTGAAACAAACCGCACTTGAAGAGCCTCGCCCATGAACCTCACCCCCCGCGAGAAAGACAAACTGCTCGTCGCCATGGCGGCAAACGTCGCGCGGCGCCGACTGGAACGTGGCGTGAAGCTCAATCATCCTGAAGCAATCGCCCTCATCACCGATTTTGTCGTCGAAGGCGCGCGCGACGGCCGCTCGGTTTCCGAACTCATGAGCGACGGCGCGACCGTCATCACCCGCGATCAGGTGATGGATGGCATTGCCGAGATGATCCACGATGTGCAGGTCGAGGCGACATTCCCGGACGGCACCAAACTTGTCACCGTTCACAACCCGATCCGCTGACCCTGCCCGCCTGCGCGCTCCAACCGCCCCTCATCCCGCGAGGAGAAAAACATGATCCCAGGAGAAGTCATCTCGGCACCCGGCACGATTGAGCTGAATGCCGACCGCAAGACCGTCAGCGTCAAGGTCGCGAACACGGGCGACCGTCCTATTCAGGTCGGCAGTCACTACCACTTCTTCGAGACCAACCCGGCGCTCGACTTCGATCGCGACACAAGCCGCGGCTATCGCCTCGACATTCCGGCAGGCACGGCCGTCCGCTTCGAGCCCGGACAGTCCCGCACGGTCACGCTCGTCGAAGTCGCCGGAGCAAAGGTCATCTACGGCTTCCGGCAAGCCGTGATGGGCGAACTGTAGAGGAACGGACCAGTGGCCAACGAGATTTCACGCGCCGCCTACGCCGACATGTTCGGCCCGACGACCGGCGACAAGGTCCGCCTCGCCGATACCGAGCTCCTGATCGAGGTTGAGCGCGACCTCACGACCTATGGCGACGAGGTCAAGTTTGGCGGTGGCAAGGTCATTCGCGACGGCATGGGCCAATCGCAGATCACACGCGCCGGCGGCGCTGTCGACACCGTGATCACAAATGCGCTGATCATCGATCACACCGGAATCTACAAGGCCGATATCGGCATGAAAGACGGGCGCATCGCCGACATTGGCAAGTCGGGCAATCCGGACATCCAGTCCGACGTGGACATCATCATCGGTCCCGGTACGGAGGTTATTGCGGGAGAGGGAAAACTCGTCACCGCTGGCGGCTTTGACGCGCACATCCATTTCATCTGCCCGCAGCAGATCGAAGAAGCGCTGATGTCCGGCGTCACGACCATGCTCGGCGGCGGCACCGGCCCCGCGACCGGCACCAACGCGACGACCTGTACGCCGGGGCCCTGGCACATCGAGATGATGATCCGGGCCGCCGATGCATTCCCGATGAACCTGGCCTTCGCAGGAAAGGGCAACGCTGCGCTTCCCGATGCGCTTGAAGAACAGATCGCTGCCGGCGCCTGCGCCTTGAAACTCCACGAAGACTGGGGCACCACGCCCGCCGCGATCGACAACTGCCTGTCGGTCGCCGATGCGCACGACATCCAGGTGATGATCCACACCGACACGCTGAATGAAAGCGGCTTCGTCGAGGACACCGTCGCTGCCTTCAAGGATCGCACGATCCACGCATTTCACACCGAAGGCGCGGGCGGCGGACATGCCCCCGACATCATGAAGGTCGCCGGGCTGTCCAATGTGCTGCCCTCATCAACCAACCCGACGCGCCCGTTTACCGTCAACACGATCGACGAGCATCTCGACATGCTCATGGTGTGTCACCACCTCGACCAGTCGATCCCGGAAGACCTCGCCTTCGCGGAAAGCCGCATCCGCAAGGAGACCATCGCCGCGGAGGATATTCTCCACGATCTCGGCGCACTTTCGATGATGGCCTCTGACAGCCAGGCGATGGGCCGCGTCGGCGAAGTTATCATCCGCACCTGGCAGACAGCCCACAAGATGAAGGTACAGCGGGGCCCCCTGCCGCAAGACGAAGGCAGCGGCAACGACAACACCCGCGTCAAACGCTACATCGCGAAGTACACGATCAACCCGGCCATCGCCCACGGCATGTCACAACACATTGGATCACTCGAGACGGGCAAACTCGCCGACATCTGTATCTGGTCACCGGCATTCTTCGGCGTGAAACCCGACATGATCCTCAAGGGCGGCGCGATCGCAGCCGCGCAGATGGGCGACCCGAACGCCTCGATCCCGACGCCACAGCCCGTACACTACCGCCCGATGTTCGGCGCCTACGGATCGGCCCGCACGCAAACCTCGGTCACATTTGTCTCAGCTGCCGCAGCCGATGCCAGCCTCGACAGAAAGTGGGGACTTGCAAAACCGATGATCCCGATCGCCAACGTCCGCGGCGGGATTTCGAAGGCCGACATGGTCCTGAACGACGCGACACCAAAGATCGAGATCGACCCCGAGACATACGAAGTGCACGCCGACGGCGAATTGCTGATCTGCGAACCGGCTCAGGAACTCCCCATGGCGCAGCGCTACTTCATGTTCTGAGGACCTCAACCATGCGCACCGCAAGTGAAACCATCCCGCATGACGATCCGCGGATGAAAAACCCGGCCCACACCATGACGCTGGTCCGCGAGGACCGGTACCGCCGCCGCATTCGCTGTGAGACAGACGACGGCACTGCGTTCCTGCTCGACCTCGCGGAGGCAACCTATCTTGCCGAAGGCGACGGTGTGCTTCTCGACACCGGCGATGTCGTCCTGATCCAAGCCGCACCGGAGGCGCTGCTCCAGATCACGACCGAAGACCCGACCGCTCTCGCGCGCGTCGCCTGGCACATAGGCAATCGCCACACCCCGGCCGAGATCGACGCGTACACCATGTATATCCAGCACGATCATGTACTCGCCGACATGCTCCGCGGCTTGGGCGCCACCGTCACCGACGTCATGCGCCCGTTTGAGCCTGAGGGCGGCGCATACGGCGGACACGGCTCGCTGCATGCCTCGCACCACGGTCATACGCACGATCACAGCCACAACCATACGCATGACCCGACATGAGCAGCACCCAACCGGACGTTGCAGGTGAGACAGCAGTACAAGCTTGTTCAACATCGCACGCCGCAGACTTTCCCTCCGAACTCCTGATCTGGCTTACACCGGCGTTTCCCGTCGGCGGCTTCGCCTACAGTCAGGGTCTGGAGCAGGCGATTGAAGCGGGCCTCGTCGGCGACGAACACACGTTGAAGGCATGGCTCGCAGACATTTGCGCACATGGCGCACTGAAGAGCGACCTCACCCTCCTTGCACTCACGTACGACGCTGGGAGCGCCACC
>JBCAXC010000217.1:0-4774 GCA_038534255.1 Pseudomonadota bacterium | reverse complement strand
GCGTCGCAGCGTCTTCCCGCTCCAGCGCCGTTTTGATCGCGTAGCCGTTCCACGCCGGCCAACCGACATAAAATCCGACACCGAGCAGAACGAGAAACAGGATCAGCTTGCGCATGACGGCCTCCAGAATTTTGATCGCGCCTCGCTATCACACCTGAGCGCCCCCGCAACCCTGGACCCACGCGCTCGCCCACCGGAACGCCCGCGCTTTTGACGCGTGATGCATGGCGGTGCATGGAAGGCGGGAGCGGGTTCGCAGCAGCTGGCGATGAACGAGCGATCATGGCGGATTGCCCCGGAGTGCACAGGCTTGCACTGACAAGAGACGGCGCGCTCGCGCGCATCCGTGTGCCCGGCGGATCGCTCACCGCGGCGCAAATGCGCGCCATTGCATCGCTGGCCAGCGATGAAGGTAATGGCCGCATCGACCTGACCAACCGCGCCAACCTTCAAGTCCGTGGATTGTCAGAGCATCGCGCACCAGCCATCGCCACGAGACTGGCCGACGCCGGTCTGCTCTGCGCCGATCCGGTCGCGGATCGCCTGCGCAATATCACGGCAAGTCCGCTTTCCGGCCTCGATACGACGGCGTTGCTCGATGTCAGGCAGATGATCCCCGCGATCGAAGACACCGTTTGTTCGTTCCCGCATCGTCACGCGCTCTCCGTGAAGTTCGCCGTGGTCCTCGGCGATGGCGGTCGCGCACCCATGACAACTGTCGCGCACGATCTCGCGTTTTACGCCGAGCCGGGGCCAGACGCTCCGCAGATGCGCCTGTGGCTCGCCGGGCGGGAGACGCAGGTCGCGGTTGCCGCTGCAGACGTCTCCACAACCGTCGCGCGAGCCCTGGAGCTGATGGCCGAACGCGGTGCATCGCGGATCAGGGAGCTGATCGCAAATTTACCCCACGCCGAGTGCGCCGACGCCATCGCCGGACCGCACGCGTTTCATTGCCAGCCTCACGAGGCGACCGAAGCGCGCCCATGGCTCCCCCTCGGCACAATAACCGACGCGCGCGCTATCGTCGCCGGCGTCCCCCTCGCACAATTCTCGCCCGAGCAACTCTCAGGCCTCGCGGACATCCTCGACACATATGGCACTGGCGCGCTCAGGCTCACACCCTGGCAGTCTGTCGTCGTGCCGCTCGCGGCCGACGCTGCCCCGGCGAACGCGGAAGCGGCACTGGGAATCGCAGCTTTCGAAACGCGTTGCCCACCGGTGCACGTCGTCGCCTGTGCTGGCGCGTCAGGATGCCTGCGCACGACGATGGACACGAAGCGCGACGCCGCGGCCTTGCGGAAACACTTCGCAGCATGTCCCGCGCCGGTCGTTCGATCGGATCGCACAGTACCGATTGTTCACCTCTCTGGCTGCGCACGCAGTTGCGCCATGACGACCCCGGCAGACGTCCTCGCTCTCGCTCAGGAAGCGACCGATGAGAGCGCCGGTGACAGCGCAACCTACGCTCTGTATGACGACACCAGACCATCGTGCCTCGACGGGGCTTTGGCTCACAGTGACGCGGTTAACCCGGACGCACTAACGGAAACGGTCACCGCCATGTTCAGCAACCGCGCCGAAAAGGCGGGCTGATAGCCTGCCAGACACCACGCCCAACAAACACAGCCAGACGAACCATGACAGCGCTCGACTACATCAAGGACGGTGCGGAGATTTATCGACGTTCGTTCGCGACGATCAGAGCCGAGTCCAATCTCGCAGCGATCCCAGCTGACATCGAGCCGGTCGCCGTCCGCCTGATCCATACCTGCGGCATGACCGACCTCCCGCGCGATCTCGTCTACCACACAGACGTCGTCCATCACGGCCGGGCGGCGCTGGAAGCTGGCGCGCCAATCCTCTGCGACGCCAACATGATCGCGAGCGGCATTACACGTTCGCGTCTCCCGGCCGACAACGAGGTCATCTGCACATTGAGCGACCCACATGTGCCCGCCATGGCCCAAGAACTCGGGACCACGCGCAGCGCAGCCGCGATTGATCTCTGGCAAGAGCGCGTCGCCGGCGCGATTGTCGCGATCGGCAATGCCCCAACCGCGCTGTTCCACTTTCTCGAGCGGCTTGACGAAGGCTGGCCAAAACCGGCAGCTATCCTCGCGTTCCCTGTCGGATTCATCGGCGCCACGGAGTCAAAAGAGGAACTGGCTGCCAACAGCCGCGGTGTGCCGTACATCACGTTGCGTGGACGACGTGGCGGCAGCGCCATGACGGTCGCCGCCGTCAACGCCGTCGCAACACCGCGGGAATAGCGCACGCCGTTGCCTTCGGTGCCGCACATCCAGACGAAAGTGCAAAATGACCGGCAAACTCTACGGACTGGGCGTCGGCCCGGGTGATCCCGAATTGATCTCCCTCAAAGCATATCGCCTGCTTCGCGAGGCGCATGTCGTCGCCTATCCGACCGGTCGCGAGGGCGGCGGGAACGCGTTGTCGATCGTGCAACCTCATCTGCATGACGACCACGTCCTCGTTCCGATGACCTACCCTGCCACCGCCGGTCCCGTGGCCGACAGCGCCGACTATCCCGCGCTCATGTCAACGTTCTACGATGAGACGTCTGATGAACTCGCCGCGCATCTTGAGGCAGGCCGTGACGTGGCGCTCATCTGCCAGGGCGATCCGTTCTTCTACGGCTCCTACATGTACTGGCACGCCCGCTTGGCCGAACGGTTCGACACGACGGTCGTGCCCGGAATATCTTCCGTCATGACTGGGCCTGTGGTCCTCGGCAAACCGCTCTGCCATCGCACCGACACGGTCACCGTCATCCCGGCGACACTCGACGAAGCAGAGATCGAACGTCGCCTCACCGTTGCCGACTCAGCCGTCCTGATGAAGCTGGGCCGCACATTGCCGAAAGTCCGTCGCGTCCTGGAGCGCGTGGGCCGACTGGACGATGCTTGGCTCGTTGAGCGCGCCACAATGGACGGCGAACGCGTCACCCCCATGCGCGACGACGCGGTCGAGGACGCCGGATATTTCTCCATCTGCGTGCTGCCATGCAAGACTCCGGTCTGAGTGCCGCGATGACGTCGAGCTCATTCAAGCTCAAGGATGTCGCGATCGTTCTCCTCAACCCGCGAGCGAGCGAGATCGCGGCGGAACTCAAGGCGCGACTGAACGCCGCGCAGTCCGGCACCGAAGTCTTCGGTCTCACCCAGCGCGTGCCGCAAGCGGATACGCACTTCTCGAAGACCGCCGAGACCCTGCAGAGCCTCTTCTCGCAAAATCGGCCAATCGTGGCTTTCTGCGCCGCAGGGATACTCATACGTGCACTCGCGCCGGCGCTCGGGCAAAAGCGAGAGGAGCCGCCTGTCATCGCGATCAGTGACGATGTCGCCCACGTCGTGCCGCTGCTCGGTGGCTTGAGTGGCGCACACGAACTCGCGCAGGAGATTGCCGAAATTCTCTCCGCGACACCGGTGATCACGGCGAGCGGTGCGCGTGCCTTCGGCCTCCAGTTTGAAACGCCACCCATTGGCTACACACTCGCCAATCCCGAAAACGCCACGCGCATCACCTCCGACATTCTGGGTGGCGCATCCGTCGTCGTCGAAGGCAGCGCACAGTTCCTCGAGAATGCATCTCTGCCAAAGAGCGTCTCCCAAGATGCCGAGGAAACACGGACGATCAGTATCGGCACTGCCCCGCGATCAGCGGACAGCGACCTTCACTACATCGCCCATCAGATCGTCGCTGTGCCGCAATCCCCGAATGCGGACGCCGATGATCTCGCGCATCTCGCCGAGCAACACGCGCTCGCCCCCACCAGCATCGCGACCATCCTCGCACCCGAAGGCCGTGACCCGGCGACATCGTGGCGTGATGCTCCGGACGTTTCTCTCCGCTATGGCGCACACTCCTCCGATTGGGCAACACTTGCGACAGCCCACGACTGGCACTTGTTTGACGCGAAAACCCCGGCCATCGCTGCAACCGCTGGTCGACCGCATGGCGAGCTCGCTGTCGTCGGCCTCGGCCCGGGTGTGCCGAACGCAATGACCCGCGACGCCGCCGCCACGCTCCAGGCGGCGGAGGATATCGTCGGGTACGAGACCTACGTCGCGCTGGTGCCCGACATCCGCGCTGACCAACACGTCCACGTCTCTGGCAACCGGGTTGAGATCGTCCGCGCCGAGGCGGCACTCGATCTCGCCGCGCAAGGACGCCGGGTAGCCCTGGTCACATCCGGAGATCCGGGCATCTTCGCCATGGCCTCCGCAGTCATGGAGCCGTTCGAAGCGCACCCCGGTCGCTGGTGCGGATTTGACCTCCGCATCATTCCGGGCACATCGGCGATGCAGACCGCCGCCGCGCGCATCGGCGCCCCCATCGGTCACGACTTCTGCGCCATTTCTCTCTCGGATATCCGCAAACCCTGGCCCGTCGTTGCCAAGCGACTGCGCAAGGCCGCCGAGGGAGACTTTGTCATCGCGCTTTACAACCCGGCCTCGAAAACCCGCCGTCAGCAAATCCACGACGCGCACGCCCTACTGCTGGAGCATCGCAAGCCGGAGACTTGCGTCGTGCTCGGCCGTAATCTGGGGAGACCGGGCGAGCGCACAGAGGTGACGACCCTCGGCGCCCTCACCCCCGATACGATCGACATGCGCACCGTCGTGATCATCGGCTCATCTCGCACCCGTTCGTTCACAGGGCCGATGGGCAGGACATGGGTCTACACGCCTCGCACGTATGAGCTGGACGAAGACAACGCAGACGTCGGCCATGGCTGAGACGCGCGGCACCGGTG
>JBCAXC010000216.1:0-4801 GCA_038534255.1 Pseudomonadota bacterium | reverse complement strand
CGTCCACGGCCAGTCGCTCCCCCAGATCATTTGGTCCGGGCCAAGCGCCTCTGCCAAGCGTTCAAACAACAGCGCACAGCGTCGCGCAGCCGCATCGGGTGACAAGGCCCTGAACACGCGGTAGGGCGCAGACGCCTTTACGAAGACGCGTCCAGGCGCCGCCGCAAGGATCGCCTTCTGCCCAGGACATTCGAGCGGCGCGACAGGGTCCGGCAGACCGAAATGATCGATCACGACATGATCGGCATGCTTCAGCAACGTCGGCAGCAATCCTGCGATCCGCGGCCCCTCACAGTGCAGTTCGAGATGCCATCCCGCGTCACGCACATATGAGAGCGCTTGTCGCCAGGGTGCGATGTCGAACGGCGCAATCTGCGATTGGCCAAACAGATTGAAGCGCGCGCCAATGATACCATCCGCACTGAGCGCTTGAACCTCCGCGCGACCGATATCCGGCCGAAGTGTCGCGACCCCTCTTATTTGCAGACTGCGTTTTTGCTCGGCAACCGCCCGCAGCGCGGCGACCAGATAGGAGTTGTCTGTCCCAAGGAAGCTCGGCTGAACAAGCATCCCGCCGCTCAAACCATGCCGTGTCAGATGGTCGATGAATTCCGAAAGCCCGGCGTCCTGCGAGGGCGTGTAGCGACGCCCCTCGACCATCGGCAGACGGCACTCAAACACATGCGCGTGCCCATCGACGTCCCCTTGCGGCAAACGCATCAGACGGTTGGCACCACGCAACATTCGCAACTCATCTCTTGACTTGTCTAGTTCTATATAGAACTTAAGAAGCAACGTTTTGTTAGTGATCGATGTCACAAATGTCAATTGCCGCGCTTCAGGGAGATCAGCGACTGCCGCTTTATCAGCGTCTTGCTGATGTGTTGCGCGCAGAAATTCTCTGTGGTGACAGACGTCCGGGTGACCGGTTGCCGTCCGAGAACGTACTCGCGCGCGATTACGGCATTGCCCCGGGCACGACCCGCAAGGCCCTCGCGGAACTGGTTGAGGACGGCATCCTCGAGCGGCTTCAGGGACGTGGCACATTTGTCCGCCGCCCCTCGTTTGATCGCTCACTGTTCCGCTTTTTCCGCCTCCGCACGAAGAGCGGCGCCGATGTCATCCCGGACAGTCAGATCCGCTCGCGAACGGTGCGACGGATGCCGTCCGAGATCGCGCGAAAACTGGCACAACCCGATGCCTGCGATGGCATCCGCATGGTCCGTATGCGCCTGATCGACGGCGTCCCGATACTGCACGAGGAAATCTGGCTGCCGCTCACCCCGTTCGCCGCGTTCATGGAACTCGACCTGACGGAAGTCGGCCCACTGCTCTACCCGATCTACGACACCTGTTGCGATCAGATTGTGGCCCGCGCCGACGAGCTTCTGACGGTCGATCAGGCAAAGGGACAACCGGCGCGGCTGCTTGAACTGGAAGCCGGGGCACCACTCGTCTGCATCGAGCGGCTCGCCTGCAGTCTCGATGGAACACCGATCGAATGGCGCCGCTCCCGCGGAGCCGCCGAGCATTTTCAATACCAGATAGAGATCCGCTAAGGGTCCATGTTCAACACGGAGGAAAATACAGTGAGTGATACAATCAATCGGACGCGACGCCAGAGCGTCGCACGTCTCGCAAGCGCCGTAACCCTCGCAGGCGCATTCGGTCTGTCAGCCGTATCGGCGCACGCGGCTCCGCGCGAAGTGCGTATTGCCAGCCACGTTTCCCAGTTCTCGCCGCTTCACATGCAATCGGAGCTCTTCGCAGCCGAGATTGAGAAGCGCCTGCCGGGTCAATTTGTCTTCAAGCTGTTTCCGGGCGGCCAGCTCGGCAAGGAGAAGGCACTGATGGCCAACGTCCAGGCGGGCTCCATCGAGATGATCAACGTTGCGTCAGGCGTTATGAAGCTCGACAAGAAACTCGGCGTCTTCGATTTGCCGTGGCTCTTCTCGGACCGTGATCACGTACAGCGCGCCATGAAAGGCGGCCTTGAGACCGCAATTCGCAAGCGCATCGAAGAAGTCGGCGGCGTGAAAGTCGTCGGTGTCTATGAGAACGGCTTCCGCCACGTCATCAACTCACAGAAGGTCGTCAAAACCCCGGCTGATCTCGACGGCCTCAAGATCCGAATATCCGGAGGAAAATTTCGCCAGGGCGTGTTCCGCAAGATGGGCGCGACCCCCCAGAAAGTTTCTTGGGGCGAGACCTTCACAGCCCTCCAGAGCGGTGTTGTCGATGGCGCTGAAGCGGCGACCTATGGCTTCTATGAACAAAAGCACTTCGAGGCCGCAAAACACCTCGCACTCACCGGCCACGTCTACACACCCTCGTTCCTGCTCGCCTCAAACACCTTCTTCAACAGCCTGACCGATGAGCAAAAGAAGGTTTTTGCAGAAGTCGGAACCGCCATCACGGCGATGGCCTACGAGAAGTCAGCTGAGTTGGAGAAAAAATACTTCGAGGAGATGAAAAGCAAGATGGAAATTAACACCGTGGATCTCGCGGCGTTCCAGAAAGCAACAGCATCCTCATACGAAGACTACGTGGCGAGCCAGGGCGATGAGTACCTGAAACTCGTCCGCGCAGCTGCCAAGTAAGCATGCTGTTCCGGCTGCTCGATCGCCTTGTCGAAGGGGCCGCGGTGCTTGCATTCGCGGCTTCTTCGGTCTTGATCTGCATCAATGTCGTCAATCGCTATGCAGTCCTCGGCGGCCTTCGCAAGCTGGCGCAGTCCTTCGAGTGGCTCCAGCCATATTATATCTCCATCCGCAATACGCTGGGCGACATCAGTGTGATGGCGGACGAAGTGCCGGGTTACCTGCTGGTCTGGGTTTCGTTCCTCGGTGCCTATCTGGCGCTTCGCAAAGGTGGGCACATCAGCTTCGACCTGATCGTCGACAGCCTGCGCCCGAGACTGCGCAGCGCGGTGAAAGCGATCAACCTCGCTCTCATCAGCGCTTTCCTTGGCGTCATGGCGTTTCAATCCGTACGCATGATCCGCACGTCCGGCCGCACCGAAATCGAAACCGCAGAGATCGCACAAGGCTGGTTCATGCTGATCCTGCCCATCGCCGCCGTGCTGCTTTTCCTCGCGCTGGTCCGCGCCCAGATAAAAACCCACGACACGTCGGCAGAGCCCTGATCGATGGCGTGGGGCGTTGTGGCACTCTTGTTCGCGATGATCGGGCTCGGCATGCCGATCGGTTTTGCGCTGATGATTTCGGCAGCCATCGCGATGGCGCTGTCAGGGCTCGACCTGATTTTCGTCCCCATCCAGCTTTTCAGCGGCACCAACAAGGTCATCCTACTCGCCATCCCCCTGTTCATTTTCATGGGGGAACTGATGGGCGCCACGTCCATCGCCGACCGCATCATCGGCCTGGCCCGCGCGCTCGTTGGGTGGATGCGCGGCGGTCTTGCACATGTGAACGTCGTCACGTCGATGTTCATGGCCGAGATGTCAGGTTCCGCGGTCGCCGACGCCGCCGTGATGAGCAAGATTTTCGTCCCATCGATGGAAAAGCAGGGCTATCCGCGATCGTTCGCCGCGGCGGTGACCGCCACCAGCGCAACACTCGGCATCATCATCCCGCCATCGATCCCGATGGTTCTCTACGGCGTGACGACGAACACCTCCATCAAGGATCTCTTCCTCGCCGGCATCGGCCCGGGCCTGCTGCTCGCCGGCGCCTTCATGCTGACCAATTTGGCTTTCGCGACGAAGGAAAACCATCCGGTTGATGAACGTTTCGAGTTCAGGCGTTTGAGCGAAGCCTTTCGCGGCGCGATCATTCCCCTGCTCATTCCCGTCATTGTTGTCGGCGGTCTGATCGGCGGCCTCGTCACCCCGACGGAAGGCGCCGCCGTCGGTGTACTCGCCGCGCTGTTTTTCGGCTGGGTGCTGCAGCGCGATCTCAACGCAGGCAAAGTCTACACCCTTGCGGCAACGACCGTGCGGCAAACGTCCGTCGTCATGATGATCATCGCAGGCTCCGCCGTTCTCGGTCAGTTCCTCGCCAACGAACAGATCCCACAGCAGATCGCGAACGGTCTCGGCGACATCACGGACAACTTTATCCTCCGCATCCTGTTGATCAACGTATTCCTGCTGTTCCTCGGCATGTTCCTGCACGCCTCGGCCGCGATCATTGTCGTCGTGCCAATGCTCCTCCCGCTATCGCGCGAGATGGGAATCGACCCCGTCCACTTCGGCGTGATGGTCTGCCTGAACCTCGGGATCGGCCAGCAAACCCCGCCCGTCGCCTCTGTCCTGCTGACCGTGTGCTCCGCGACGGGCCTGCGCATTGAGCAGGTGATGGGCTATTGCAAGTGGTTCATTCTTGCGATGTTCGTGACACTCATGATTGTCTCGTTCGCACCCGCGACCGCTCTCTGGTTCCGCTAATCACGACCGTTTCCGTGCCTTGCACGTCCACATATACGTCTGGCCAACGCAATGACCGATCCACTGACGTTCCATGACTCGTTCCCGGATGACTGGTTCGAGCAGGAATACAATCTCCGCGCGCACGATCCGGACCGCCAGGACAAGATACTCAACGATTGGACGTCCCGCAGCAGGCAGGCGCGCGATCAACTCGGTGGCGCGCTCGACATCCGCTACGCCGACGGCAAGGAAGCTGTAGATGGATTTATCTCCGCGTTGCCAATAGCCGCCGTGGAAGTAAATGAGGGTCGGGGCAGTCCGGGATACGCAGGTGAAGACATCGAGTGTTTGCTTGGTGCCGTCGGCGTAGCGGATGTCGAGCGCGCCACCGAGTTGATCGCGCGCCTGCCT
>JBCAXC010000215.1:0-4809 GCA_038534255.1 Pseudomonadota bacterium | reverse complement strand
GTGAGCATACGGTGGCGGCGATGATGCTACCCGTTGCGATCACGCTGATTACGCTGACGTCGGATGACCCGCGGCAGGTGCGGCGGCTGGCGGCGGTCCTGCTCTTCTCGATCTCCTACGGTTGCTCGATCGCCGGTATCGGCACGCCATCAGGTGGTGCGCGAAACGCGATCATGATCGGCTACTGGAAAGAGTTCTTCTTTGATCCGACCAATCCGGAGACGCAGAAGTACATCATCGATTACGTGAGTTGGGTTCTCTACTGCTACCCGGTGTTTCTTGCGCAGCTCCCCTTTGTGACGGCGATCCTCTTTTTTACGTTCAAGCCGGAATACAAAAAGATGTCGCGGGCCGTGGTGCGGCTGCGCCAGCAGATCGATGCTGAAGGACCAATGAAGTCGCGGGACTGGCTGACGGTCGTGGTGTTCTTCGTCGTCCTGATCGGCTGGGTCGGGTACTCCGACCAACTCGGGCTCGGGATTGTTGCAGTGCTCGGCGCGATTGCATTTCTGGTCTTCGGGCTGGTGCGCTGGGAGGAGATCAACAGTGGCGTGAACTGGGGTGTTGTTCTGCTCTATGCGGCGGCAATTTCGCTCGGCGTGCAGATGAAAGACACAGGGGCTGCGCTCTGGGTGGCCACGAGTTTCCTCTCGATCCTGAAGCCGCTGTCGATCGAGAGCGGACCGGCGCTTTATACCGCCGTTTCCGTACTCACCACGGCTGTGACCAACACGATGTCGAATGGCGCGGCGGTTGCCGTTCTTGGGCCCATCAATCTGAAGCTGGCGACGGCTGCCGGCGAGAGTCCACTGCTCATGGGTTACATTACGGCGGTGTCGTCTGCGTTCGCCTACCTGACGGTGATCGGCACGCCGGCTTGCACGATTGTCTATTCGTCGGGCTATCTGAAAACGACTGACTTTTTGGTCGTCGGATATCGTATGGTCATCATGTCGACGATTGTGCTGCTGTTGGCCGCGACCGTTTACTGGCCGCTTCTTGGATTGTGATGAGCATGACTGGCGAGACATCTGACAGCGCCGCCGCCACGGGCGATATCGGCGAGGCGCCGGAGCGCTACAGCATCCTCGTGTGTGTCGACGGGTCAAACGATGCGCAACGCGCGCTGCGATACGCGGTGCGCATCGGCTCTGGCAATGATGCGGATCTGACGCTGCTCTATGTGCGGCCGGTCGATCAGGGCATGCGCTCTGGCGGGCTCCAGCTTTCCGTTGCGCGCGAGAACATGCTTGAGTGGGGCCTTGAGTTGCCGGGCATGAAGGCGCTCAAGAAGCACCGCGATATGCTTGTCGAGCTGGGCTGGCTTGGCGAAGATTGGGAAGAGGAATTTCGCCATACCGACGTGAGTGGCGATCCGCTCGGCGACAACGCGATCGTGTACAGCAACGATCAAGGGCGATCGATCAAGCTCAAGTTGATGGTCTCTCCTTCCATCCCACACGGCATTCTCGATGAGAGTGAGAACGTTGGATACGATCTGACGGTGATCCCGAAGCCGGTTGATCCCGATACGGAGCTGCCGGGCGCAATCGATGCGAAGACCGCGGAAACCGTGGCGATCGAGCATCCGGGCACAGTGCTCGTCACCAAGGCGCTCGAAGAGAACCACGGTCATCTCGTGTGCGTCTCGAACAACGAGAACTCGATCAACGCGGCGCGGCGCGATGCCGAGATTGCCAGTCGTTGCGCGTGTCCGGTCTACCTGTTTGCGGTCGCTGCCGATCACAGCGAGAAAGCTGACGCGGCGGAAGCGTTGGAAAAGGCCGAGGCGGCGATCCGGGAGGTCGGAATCAACGTGTCGGGGTCCAAGTTGGCGGTTGGCGATCCGGTGGAGACGATTGTTGATGAAGGCGCGCAGTACTCCGTGATCGTGATGTCGGCGGCGCGTCAGAAGACGGGATGGCGGCGCTTCTTCACGACGAGCACAGCCTACAAGGTTCTGCAACGCGCACAGAACTCCGTGCTCATCGCGCGGTGAGGCGGCACGCCATCAGCGTGCTGATTTCTCAGGGCTGAGGCTTGAGAGTTTCTGCGAACGCGACGATTGCGTCGACGTCTTCCAGAGAGAGCTTCACCGGTTCAGCGTTCACGGGAAGCTCCGGCATCAAGCGTTCGATCCCTTCCACGATGACGAACGCCGGATGCGGACGTCGCGCGTAAAACGTCAGGAAGCGATCACGATAATCCGGTCGACGCTTGGCGAGGAGCTGGAATGATGGCGTCGACGAGATCCCGCCGCTCGGGTTGAAATCACCGACGACGTGACAGCGCGCGCAGTGCGTCTGCGACAGATCTTTGCCGCGTGCGACGTCGGCCGCGTTGCCGGGTGTCGTCAGGACGACCAGGCAGGATACCCGTACCAAGAGCCGCGCAGCTTTTGCGAATGGAGAACGCATGGCCACAGGTTATGCGGTGCGTTCCGCGTGTGGCAAGACATGGGCTGTGGCTGGTTGCGTTGCGACCGGGTGGGGCTGCGGATGATGCAGGTGCAAATGGTGGGACCAGCTGGGATTGAACCAGCGACCTCTCGCGTGTGAGGCGAGCGCTCTCCCGCTGAGCTATGGTCCCAGCAGTGGCAATTCGCGTAGCCAAGCACTCGGCGGGTGTCAACACGAAGCGCTGCGCGCGCAGCCCGTGGGCGGTGGCTCACGCGATTTGCAATGCTGGCCCTAATCGCGGACAGTGTTTCTCAAATACGAGACGTCTGTGTTTCACTAATGAGCGACGCTTGATCGCACGCCCCGCGTCGCGAACGGTTTGCATGGGGGCGACGAACACTTATTGTCGGCACACACGCGGCCGTTACCGAGGAATATCCGGCATCATGGAGCCAACCATCAATCGTTCGCCCGAGGTGGCTGACGAGATCAAAACGACGACCTGCTACATGTGCGCCTGCCGCTGCGGTATCCGGGTTTTCCTGAAAAATGGCGACGTACGCTATATCGAGGGCAACCGCGATCATCCCGTCAACAAGGGTGTGCTGTGTGGCAAGGGCTCAGCCGGGATCATGCAGCACTATGCGCCGTCCCGCCTGACGGCACCGTTAAAGCGCGTTGGCGAACGCGGTTCCGGTGATTACGAGGAAATCTCGTGGGAAGAGGCGCTTGGCCTTGCAACGGAGTGGCTGGGTGAGGTGCGCTCGACCGATCCGCGCAAGCTCGCATTGTTTACCGGGCGCGACCAATCACAGGCGCTGACAGGGTGGTGGGCGAGCCAGTTCGGCACACCGAATTTTGCGGCGCACGGCGGATTTTGTTCCGTCAACATGGCGGCGGCCGGTCTGTACACTTTCGGCGGATCGTTCTGGGAGTTCGGTGAGCCGGATTGGGAAAAGACAGAATATTTCCTCCTCTTCGGTGTTGCCGAAGACCACGCATCCAACCCGATCAAGATGGGGCTCGGCAAGCTTAAGGAGCGCGGCGTCAAGGTTGCGGCCGTCAATCCCGTCCGCTCGGGCTACGGCGCGATTGCGGATGAGTGGATCGGCATCAAGCCGGGCACGGACGGACTGTTCGTGGCAGCGCTCATCCATCAGCTCTTCGAAGCCCGCACGATCGATCTCGACTATCTCGTGCGTTATACGAACGCGCCATGGCTGGTCATCCAGGAGCCGGGAACTGCGGATGACGGATTGTTCGCACGCGATGCGGAGGGAAATCCTCTGGTGCATGACAGCGCGAGCGGTTCGCTGAAAAGCGGCCTGCTGCCTGATGTCTCGCCCGCGTTGAATGGTGAGTTCGAACTCGCCGATGGCAAACGCGCTGTTCCGGTTTTCCAACTTATGGCGGAGCGTTATGCGAGTGGTGCCTACGCGCCGGAGCGGGTCGCGGCGCAGACGGGTGTACCTGCGGAGGATATTCGCCGGATCGCGCGCGAGCTTGCGGAAGCGGCCTTCGAGAAGGAAATCGTGCTCGACGTCGAGTGGACGGACTGGGCTGGGCGCAAGCATGACAAGATGATCGGGCGACCGGTTTCAATGCATGCGATGCGGGGGATCTCGGCGCACTCCAACGGCTTCAATACGTGCCGCCTGATCCACCTGATGCAGATCCTTCTCGGCTCGATCGATTGTCCCGGTGGGTTCCGCTACAAGCCGCCGTATCCGAAAGCGATCCCTCCGCATCTCAAGCCCGCCGGCAAGCTCGGCGAAGTGGCGCCCGATACCCCGCTGCCGGGTGCGCCGCTCGGGTTCGTGGAGGGGCCGGAAGACCTGCTGGTCGATGAAGCCGGTGAGCCGCTGCGGATCGACAAGGCGTATTCTTGGGATGCCCCGGTTGCCGCACATGGCCTCATGCACATGGTGCTGAACAACGCGGCGAAGAAAGACCCGTACGGCATCGACGTGCTGTTCATGTACATGGCGAACATGAGCTGGAATTCGTCGATGAACGTGCCCGGCGTCATTAAGTATCTGACGGACAAGGAGGAGGACGGCTCCTACACGATCCCGAAGATCATCTATTCAGACGCTTATTTCTCCGAGATGGTGCCGTATGCCGATCTGATCCTGCCTGACACGACCTACCTTGAGCGATGGGACTGCATTTCCATCCTTGATCGCCCGATCTCTGAGCCGGATGGTCCGGCGGACTCCATTCGCCAGCCCGTGGTCAAACCGGATCGTGATGTGCGGCCGTTCCAGGATGTGATGATCGACCTTGGCAGCCGATTAAAACTCCCGGGCTTTACCAACGAGGATGGCACCGCGAAGTATCCGGGCGGCTATCCTGACTACATCGTCAACCATGAGCGCACACCGGGCATTGGCCCGCTGGCAGGATGGCG
>JBCAXC010000214.1:0-4814 GCA_038534255.1 Pseudomonadota bacterium | reverse complement strand
TCAGCAGCGGCGGAGGCTGCGAAACCGCTCAGGATCGCAAACGAAATCGCGGTCATTCCTGCCAACAGCGGCGCCCGCAGCGACGATGTGAGGTGCAATGCCATGTTTTCTTTCTCTCCAGCCCGGTAAGCCTACCAGATGGCGTGTGAATACGGCGTTTCCAAGAGGATCGCCGCCGCTTCGCCCGGCGCGAACGCATCGCGAACCCGTCTGCGCAGGCTTTTCCACAGGGCCTTTGAATGCCCCGCCAAGGCGGCAATGCCGCACACCAGGGTGCGCAGTTCCGCCTGCTACCCATCTGCCGCCACACCGCGTATCACATCGTTGCGCGACGCCCAGATCGTATGACTGTCTCACCACCAGACCGCCGGAGAGCTGCATGATCCCCAACGACATCCCGACCCTCGATTTCGGCCTTGGTGAGACGGCCGACATGTTGCGCGATACCGTTCGCTCTTTCACGGCAGACGAGATTAGCCCCCGCGCCCACCAGATTGACGAGAGCAATGAGTTCCCCCGCGATCTCTGGCCGAAGCTCGGCGCGCTCGGATTGCATGGCATCACCGTCGAGGAAGACGAAGGTGGCTCCGGCCTCGGATACCTCGAGCATTGCGTGGCGATGGAAGAGATCAGTCGCGGGTCTGCATCCGTCGGCCTGTCCTATGGCGCGCACTCCAACCTGTGCATCAATCAGATCCGGCGGTGCGGCACCGCCGAGCAGAGATCGCGCTATCTCCCGAAACTGATGTCCGGCGATCATGTCGGTGCGCTTGCGATGTCGGAGCCGGGCGCCGGTTCCGATGTCGTCTCGATGAAGCTGCGTGCCGAGCGCAGGGGCGATCGTTATGTCCTCAATGGCAACAAGATGTGGATCACGAACGGTCCGCATGCCGACACGCTGGTGGTTTACGCCAAGACAGACCCGGACGCCGGTCCCAAAGGCATCACGGCCTTCTTGATCGAGAAGGGTTTTGCAGGATTTTCCACCGCGCAGAAACTCGACAAGCTCGGGATGCGTGGCTCCGACACCTGCGAGCTGATCTTCGAAAACTGCGAGGTGCCGGAGGAAAACATCCTTGGCGACCTTAATGGCGGCGTCCGTGTCCTGATGTCGGGGCTCGACTATGAACGCGCGGTGCTCGCAGCCGGTCCGCTGGGCATCATGCAGGCCTGTCTCGACGCGGTCGTCCCCTACGTGCATCAGCGCAAGCAATTTGGCTCCGCTATCGGTGAGTTCCAGCTCGTGCAGGGCAAGCTCGCTGACATGTACACAACGGCGAACGCCTGCCGTGCCTACGTCTACGCCGTCGCGCAATCCTGCGATCGTGGGCAGACCACACGCAAGGATGCCGCGGGAGCCATCCTCTATGCGGGAGAAAAAGCGACCCAACTCGCGCTTGACGCGATCCAGATCTTCGGCGGCATGGGCTATGTGAACGAGACAGGCATTGGTCGCCTGTTGCGCGACGCAAAACTCTACGAGATCGGCGCAGGCACCAGCGAAATCCGCCGCATGCTTATCGGTCGCGAATTGTTCTCTGAAACCGCCTGAGTCCCTAGCGCGCACCGGTGTGGGACGTTCGCTTACGTTTCACTCACCATGTTCGAGCGTGCGTGCCTCCGGTTAGGCGCGTGCTGTGGCCTTGTGCGCTATCGTCAGCGGAGCGAAATTTTATCCGCTGAGGCCGATCAATCCGTGTCTGCATCATCTCTATCGATGCCTCTGAGACAAACGGCCTCCCGGCCGACACGCCTGATGCTCTGGGCGACATTCGGGCTTTTCATGGCGCCTGCAATGATCGCGGCCCTGCTCGGCGCTCCGACCGTTCTGCTGGTGCTCTCCTGGACTGCGGGCGACGCGACACTCGCGCTGCTCTTCGCGGCAATCATTTTCCTCCACACACGCGCGTGTGCCGCCATGTTGGCGTCGCGGATGTCTGACAGTCCGGCGCGGCGGCGTATCGAAGTCTCCCGCCGCCAGACGCCAGCGTTGTTCGCCGAAGTGGATTCCATCACCAACGTTCTCCATCTCCGTCCGCTCAAGACCATCAGAATCGCAGCGCCTGCGAACGCGGCGCTGGCGCAGCGCCCCCGTTGGTTTGGTATCGCTGGGCATTCGGTCGAGCTGACGCTCGGGCTTCCACTTCTGCGGGACACGCCAAGGGAGGTGCTGCGCGCCGTCCTGGCGCATGAACTGGCGCACGCCGCGCGCCGAGATGGTGTGCGCTATCAAATCACGGCCCGAGTCCTCTCGCGCTGGCGTCGCATCGCCGACACGGCACACACGCACACGTTCGTCGGCGCAGCGGTCATGGCGCGCCTCGCTGGCAAATACCTTATGCATTTCGAACGTCTCGCCCGCACCGAGATGCATCACGCCGAACTCGCGGCCGACGCCGAAGCGCGACGCATCGTTGGCGGCCGAGCGCTGGCCGAAGCCGTAAGGTTGCTGCACCGACACTCGATCCAAGCAACCAGCCACCCCACGTCGCAGTGCCGGCTTGCCGCGATCGCAGCGAGCCCAAAGCAGATACGGCCGTACTCCGATGTTAGGCCGGAAGCCCCGGTTGACTTGCTTCATGGTCATGGCCCACGCATCGCGCGATTTCTGTCCTGAACGCGTGCCAGTGCCTGCAAGTCCCTGATTGCGTTAGCAACTTGAGGCGAATCACAGCATGTTCAGATTGCACCCGTGTACAAATTGACGCGGTTGTGAATGCGGAGGGCATGAGATGCACACGCTGGCTGGAGCTCTATTGCTGTTCGGCTTCGGTTCGTTCGGTCTTCAGTTTTTCGACGTGCAGCTCGACGCGCTGAGCTGGATGGATCAATGGGGCATCGAAATCGGCTGGGGCTTGAGAGCCGGGCTGATCATTTTCGGCGCACTCACGCTGCTGTGGGCGCAGCGGCTCGCCGATGCGCGGGACGCCGAGAGTGCGGAACGCGAAGGCGACTGACACGCCACAGCTTCGACTTAGCCAAAACCCGTGCCCAACCGTGAGGCGTGACACCGCCGACATTTGTATGCCATCGCGTTGGGATGGCAGCGAACCCTGAAGTCTCGACAACATCACGACCGTGCCGCGTCATCGTTGTCGGTGCCGGCATCATTGGGGCGACAACGGCATGGCAGCTCGCTCGAGCCGGGCACACCGTCACGGTCATCGACAAGGGCGAGCCTGGGGGCGAGGCCACGCCGTGTTCGTTTGGCTGGATCAACGCGACGTATGGCTTCCCGAAACCGTACTTCGATCTTCGCGTGGCATCGATGGAGGCCTGGTCGCGCCTGACCGACGCTTTGCCCGACTTACCCGTCCAACGGTCCGGCGGACTTTATCTCCACCTCGATGATGCAACCGGCGCACCCGTCGATCTCGCAGCGTTTGCGGCAAGCCACCGCTCGTGGGGCTACGAGATCGAAGAAATCGGCGGCAACGCCTTGCGCACACGCGCGCCCCACATGCGCACCTTGCCCGCTTCAGCTGTCTTCGCCGCTAACGAAGGCGCTGCCGAAGCAGATCAGATTGCCCGACGTCTGATCGAGGAGAGCGTCGCTGCCGGTGCCTCCATGATCTCCGGCGTCGCGGTCGATGGCCTTGTCGTGGAAGACGAGCGTGTGATCGCGATCGATTGCCAGCTCGGTCGCCTTTTCGCCGACGAAGTGATCGTTGCCGCGGGCGCCGCGACATCGGAGCTGATCGCGAGCGCGGCGCCAAAAATACCGCTCAAGACCCCCGCCGGCATCCTCATTCACACCAAGCCGTATCGCCCGCTCGTGCCGCACCTGACACTCGCTCGCGACCTGCACATCCGACAGTCCGCAGACGGACGGATTGTCGCAGGATGGGACTTTGGTGGCGGCAACGGACCCGACGATCCGGATGAGGCAGCCGCAGCGCTCATGGACCGGATCCGCACCGTGTTCGAAGGTGCAAGTGATATCGAACTCGAGCGTGTGAGCGTCGGATATCGCCCCACGCCGCGGGACGGTTTTCCCGTTGTCGGACGGCCGGGGGGGCGCGCCGGCCTCATCATCGCGGTCATGCACTCCGGCGTCACGTTGGCGCCGATCGTTGCCGAATCACTTTGCGCGTATATCGAAACCGGTACGTGGACCGACGAGCTCAAACCCTACGGCCCCGCACGCTTCGGGGAAGACGGCGCCGCGCCCGCGTAGTCGCGTCGGGCATGGTGTTTGCATTTTCTTCACCAACCCTGCTGCGCCGGATTTAATTCCGCACGATCTGTCGTTGCATGATCAAGACGTATGCGGCACGTTAACCTTCTGCGGTGGGCGCGCAGTGATGGAGCGAAAAGGGTGAAGTGACCATGACGTCTGCCAGCAACATTCAGCGCCGCGCCGTCTTCGCAACGCTGGCCCTCACCGTCGGTCTCGCCGCGTGCCAGGGCGAGCAGGATTTCACGCGTCAACCCGCGCAGACCGTCTCGCAGCAGGCAATCAGTCCAATCAAGACGACCGTGTTCGTCAGCAATGCGATCCCCGCTGCTGATCTCGTCTTGGCACTCGATCAGCGCCTGCCGACCCGGCTCACTGGTATCTCGCGTCGGCTCAGCCGCGCGGCTTGCGTCGAACGGAATGGCCGCACGCGGTGCGGGACAGCGCGGGTGCGGGGCGAAATCACACGCACCGGTCCGCCACGCCTGATCGGCACAGCCCGCGGACTGACGCTCGCCATCCCGGCGAGATACAAACTGCGTGCGCGCGGGACCGGCTCTGCCCGCACAGTCAATGCAGAGGTCGCAGGCACGCTCACCGTCAATGTCGACTTCGATGTCGATCTGGATGAAAACTG